>JAAXGF010000035.1 GCA_012267605.1 Alphaproteobacteria bacterium
GCCGGAATGGGAGACCGCGCCGGGCGCGGCCGCCCATGTCTCGGCATAGGGCACTCAGTCCGGTCGCGAACAGGGGCAAAGATGAAGTCGTCGGTCAAAGCGTGGCCATCAGGCAGCGGTTGATCGGGGCCGAGAACCTGCGGTGATCGCGGTATACCCACTGTCGTCCGAGTAAGAGAATTGGTCAAGGGCGGGCGCCGATGGGTCAGCTCAGTGTTATTCGGGTTGGGTATTGGACGCTGATAGGCCAGCTGACCAATTGAGTCCGTTCAATTCTTGTGGGTCAAAATTAGGCTTCGAAAAACAGGGATGCGTGTATCTACCGGCATAGGGGTTGAATTTTGGGAGTGCGTCCCTGGTGAGCAGCCTTTAGAGACAAGCCATCCTCATACTCCCATATCGCGTTCCGGGTAGGTTCAATCATGAGTATAAACTTGCAGATCACGAGAGCATTGGAAAAATCGAAGAGTTTGGTCGGATTCGTTGCCGAGGGCCTGAACGGATTGAAAATTGAGGAACTGCCCCAGAACAGGCGGTTGAAGTTGGCCATGGCTTGTCAGCATCTCGCCATTGAGCACTCACAAGCGATTATCGCTCTCGTCGACAACAAGTGGTATGGGTCCGCACTTGCGCTTCAGCGCCCGCTCTTTGACGCAGTGGTCCGAGGTGTGTGGTTGAGGTATGCGGCGACAGACGACGAGATAGATAAAGCCGCTGAGGGAGAATTCCCAACTCTGGAGGAAATGACTAGCAGATCCCCGAAGTCGATGAATCAAGGTGATGCTGCACCGCTCAAAGTACCAAAAGATCTTTGGTGGCGACGATTATGCGGCTACACGCATGGAGGACCAGAGCAGCTTCTTGCGCGATTGGATCACACTGGGATTCGGGCGAATTATTCGCAAGAGGAAATTCTGGCAACGCTGCGGTGGTCAGACATGGCACAATTGTGTGCTGGGGTACAGATGGCGGATGCGGCCGGAAACGGGCCGCTTGCCCAAACGTTTCTCGACTTTCACGATCGCGAGATCGATTTCGAAGAGGCGCCAGGCTAACCCGGCCTCCCGCAACTCGGGGGTCGCGAGGATGCTAACCCATTGATTGTCCATGATCGCCCCCAAAGGTCGGCACTACACGGCACCCGACGGTGTGAGGTGGCCTCGCCCATTCGGACAGTCTGGCGGTAGGTTTAAGATGTATTCCGCTTGTATCCGTTCGGCCAAGCCGTGGAAACAGCAGCGCGCGAGTGAGGTGGGGGCGTGCATCTGCCCCCGTTTACTGCCGTCGCCACCGTTTCCCGCCTCCCCCAATTCGGACCTCCACGGTCCGAGCGAACTGTTACTTCCGCTTGATGTTCAGGCCACCAGAATCCCTTGAATCTCTCTTTCTGCTGCTTCTGCTGCTCCTATGGATGTTGTTCGGTATTGGTATTCGACGCCGGTTGGCGCACTAAGCCATTGAAGACGCACAATTTCGAGGGGTCAAGCTTGCGCGCCGATAAACACGGGGCGTGATGACGCGAAATCTGCGGGTGAATTCAATATCATGGCTAACAGACAAGGCAGCACCCTTCCGGCACGGAGTCAAGAAGTCTGATATTAAGGCCAGCGCGAGGCCGAAACCAATCTAAGTTCTGGATTTCGCACGGAACGTTGCCATCTCATTTTCCGGCCTGGATAGTCGACCAGAAAAACAGGCAACCGCTCGGACCAGAGGTTTTTGACCGTATTCGTTTCTCACGAATTTGCGCCACTTGCAGCGCGTCCCAACAGGTGGCGCCAACGACAGAGAAAATGGATTAATTCTTCTAGGTTTGTTACTGAATGGACCTAACGATAATTATGGATCCTCGAATATGGGCGGGTCGTCCTTAGTCAAGTTCGGCACGGTGCTGCTCCTCATCGCATTTCTCGGCGAGAATGTTGCTGCCCGACTTGCGCCCGATTTAGCTGCCGTACAGTCCCGGCTCGATGAATTAAAGAGCGAAATTGACGGCTTTGAGCAAGCGATTTCCGGAACCCATGTAAGTGACGACGATTTCCTTCGCCTGAGTTATCGCCTGGAGGCGTTGCGTTCCGAAGCACGCCAGATGCAAGCGGAATTGTCTCCTCATCTCGCATCGTTGCGAAAAGATCTCTTCGACCTTGGACCGGAACCGGAGGAAGGACATCCGGTCGAGCCGCAAGCCATAGCGCAAGCGCGAAATGCCTTGAAGGACAGCATCGCTCAAGTGGATGGCGCCACGCGGCAAGTGGATTTGGCGGTCGCTCGCGTCAGCCGAATGATGCGACTGATCTCAGAGCTTAGGCGCGATCGGTTTGCACGGGAAATCCTGACCCGCGCGCCCTCACCCTTATCACCAAATATCTGGGATGGAGTTTTTCGACCGTCGACTGAGGGACTTGAGCGAAAATCCGATTCTTCGGACATCAATCAAGCGTCAAGCGCGTTTCTCGACCGGCTGGCGTCCGCACTTCCTACACTTGGGGTCACATTGATTCTGGGGGTCGCTGCGTTCCTCGCAACACGAGTGGGAATCGTCCGTGCAATACGCCGAAAGGTTGATCTGCGGGAACGATTCGAAGGTTGGCAACTCGTTATGGGCGGCGTGATATTTGGCGCCTACGTTGTACCCTTTTCCGCTGTTGCCGCAGTATTTTACTTCCTTGCCCACGCGGACAATCTCGTCCCAACAGCGTTCACTACGTTCGCGGGCCAAGCATTTTCAGGTTTCGTCCTATTTATATCCGTTGGTGCGCTAGCCGACTCTGTCTTCAGGCCATTTCAAAACAAATGGCGCCTAGTGCGATTAGAAGACAGGCATGCCCGCATTCTTTGTGGTTTAGTATGGCTCGCGATCACCGTTTTCTTTGTAGATCACCTGGTATTGTCCGCCGGTGTCGCTGTCGGTGCTTCCTTTGAAATTGCCGTCGTCCAGAGCTTCACGACATCAACAGTCGTTGCGCTTTTGATAATAGCTTCCCTTCGGAAAGCACTTTGGTACGATTCCTTTTCAGAAGAAACTTTATCGCATCGGCGGGTGTGGCCGGGGCTGCGGGTATTCGCGCTTTGCATCTGCTCGGCCATTCCGTTTGCCGGTGCGCTCGGATACGTGTCTCTCGCGCGTTTTGCCCTTGGCCAACTGATTTTAATTGGCGCGCTACTGGTTGCGATCTGGCTGTTTCATCGCGCTGCCCACGGGATGCTCAATCTTGC
>JAAXGF010000328.1 GCA_012267605.1 Alphaproteobacteria bacterium
CTCAATGACCTCACGCTTAAGCATATATCGTGTCTCTTTGGTTAGTGTCCGGCCGCCAACCGCGCTGACTAGCGTATGAGAGAAATCTATCTCTACTGAAATTGTACAAGAATCGCCATCGGGCCAATCGGCTGGGGACAGCCGCACGGATGGTTCTTCAAGGCCCTTCGTCCCATACAGCGCCCACCGCAAGGCTTGGAGGGTGGAGGTCTTACCCGAGCCGTTCTCTGCACGGATAACCGTCAACGGCATATCTTGACGAGTAGAAAAATCCAGATCGATATTTCGGAGTAGCTTAAAATTTCTAATTCGTGCGTCCTGGAGCTTCATGATTTGGATTCCTGCTGCTTACGAGCAAGGAGTTCGCCTAGCGCGGTAATTCTCCGATTAATTTGCTGGGCGACATTATGTGGGCGCTCCTGTTCTAGCCTCAAAACATCGTCCAGCACTGCTAGGAGTTCCTCACGATACCCTTCGAATCGCTTATCGACCTTACCGACTTTCTCCCTTATGGTCTGAATGACCTGTCGTTGTGGTGCGCCCATTCGCTTCTCCTACTATCCGTACATATCTCTCATAATTGCTTCTATTTGGTCAAACGGTCCATCTCTGGATCCAGCGTTCTCCGCAAGTTCAGCAAATTCCTGTGCGCGGTCAAGCTCAGATCTTAATATGGCGCGACCACTGCTACCTCCTGGCTCCGGAGGTATGACGACAAAGTCGTGTAGGTGGGCGAGCTTCTTGCCAATTGCATCACAGCGACGCAGTATACGGCCCCTTCGCTGAATCCACTGGCGCTTGACTGTATTACTGGCCAGTAGGTATCCACTGCTGACTTGCGGAAAGTCGACGCCTTCATCTAGTACACGCATACATGTGATAACATGGTATTCACCGGCGGCGAATCGGTCCAACAAATTTGCGGCACGTCGTTTGTTCTGCGTTTCCTTGGCAGTAAGTTGATGAATTGTAAGGTGCAAATCATTTTGCAGCATGTCATTGGTTGCAAGAAGCTGATCTCGGCCCTTGTCCGTCGCATAGACTAGAGTATGTCGTATTTCATCACGTTGCTCTGCGCCCAACAGTGATCTCAGCGTCAGTACCTTGTTCTCGGCCGATTCGATCACTTTGCGACGTTTTCTCAATAGCGCAGCTACTCTTGACGGCAGTGTGCCACTATCCGCCGGGTCTTGGTCTCCTCCGCTAAAACCTGTGCGCACTAAAAGCGCCGTTAGTCGTTGCCACTCCTCGAATTCATCCTGAGCTAAGCTAACCCGATGCAGATAGTAATTGTAAGGAACAAGACAGACGCCTATTGCTTCCGATAGGGGAAACTCAAAGACCTTGTCACCAAAAAACTCAAATAGCGCACGCGTTCCTTCCGGATCATACTGCCGTTCTGGTGTTGCGGATAGACCGAGCCGGTAGTCAAAGCGATCCGGGGGATTTGAAATGAATCCAGCACTCCCCAAGTTGTGGACTTCGTCCGCGATGAGCAACGTCTTGACCTGCTTTGGTATCGAGTCCAATACAGAGCGGAAATTTTTGGTCGTCAAGTAATTCTGCGTAACGACTGCAACTTGGACCACTGAGACTCTTGACACAAGAGATCGAATTGCCAAATCGAGTCGGTCGGTGCGTTTTTGCGCACTACCCTTACTCGGAATTGGTTCTACACCAAAAGCGGCTACTTCGTCGATCCACTGGTTTACTAACGGACGATAGGGGGCACTGATAACAATGAGTATAGATTCGCAATCGTTCTGAAGCCGTGTTGCCGCAGCGAGAGCAGTAATGGTTTTACCAGACCCTGTCGCCATCGCTAAAACACCGCGACGCCCAGCTTGCTCCCAATTAGAGACAGCCCTTCCTTGATGGCCAAATGGCCCTGACTCGATGTTTATACCGCGTGGGAGCTTGAGCCGCTTCGGAAGCAGCGTTTTCCCGACAGCTACACCTTGAGCCAATAACCTGATTTTCTGCACATCTTCATCCCAAGCACGCGCGAAATCGTCCGGTGTTGGTGGGCTTTTCAGTGAGTACTCTCGGAGGAGATCGTTTTTCACCGCCACGGGCAGATCTATTGATAAAACGTATTCCCGTGAACCGTTCCAGAGCGCTTCGAACTCATTGGTGAGAATCTCGATCGTTTCAACAGCGACTTCATTTCGCCACGATGCTTCGACTCTGACCTGCTCGTGGTTTCGCGCAAGTCCTGAGGCTGTAAAGTTGCTAGAGCCGTGAGCGACCACGGTGCTATTTCCATCCCGAAAAAACCAGACCTTAGGGTGAAATAGGCCGCCGTCTTGTAACCAAGCGATCCGTATCTGCAAACGATCTGTGGACAGTAGATACGCCAAACACTCCATCGTATGCTTCACAAGCGCACTTGCGCTTACTTTTGCCTCGCCTAATAGCTTCCTTAATCGTGCCTCAAGAATCTGACTCGGGGTGCTGACCCCTTCTCTGAGAGCCGCAACATCTTGAGCGCTGATATTTGGACTCACAATCAATCGCATGGGGCTGTCAGTCCGCACAAGGTATTCAGCTAGTCCTGGCGCGATACTACGTAGAGCTTCGCTACTGAAGAATCCGAACATGCAATCAACAGAACTCGATAGTCGCAACGACGCGATCAATACCGAATGCACGAAATCATCTCGTGGGATGACGTACAACGCTTTGTAATCGAGATCTTTCAGCTCCAATGTCTTATCTCCCGCCACAAACATACAGATGAATGGTCTTCAAATCCCACATAGAATTCTGATGAATTCGACCTGTTGGTTTGTTGGCGACCTGAATGGGTTTTTAGTTAAGGAAAATCCTATCGACGAATATTCTGGACGAATCTAACGAACCGTATACGCACTACTCATTTTCCTACTTGTGGCACGCTAGACATGCCTTTGCTTTTCCATAGAGGTCATCCATGTCTAGTGGATCGCGATTAGGACGTAGAGGGTTGGGTTGGTACTTGGCACGCATACGTTGCAGACGCCGCTCATGGTCTCTCTTGATTTGCTCGATTCGTTCCGGCTGCTCTAATTCATCGAGCGATTCTCCGCGGCTCCAAGTAAAAGGCGAGCCTCCTTCCACTGCGTCCTTTTCGTAGCGCTTGGCTTCCTTGAAGAAATTCGGGTGACGCTCCATCAACCGAACCCACTCAATCTTCTGCTGAAAGAAACAGAAAGTGCATCCACTTCGGGTGCGCCACTCGTAGTATTCAGGAAGCCCTAAGCCCACACCCTCCAAGATTTCCAGTACGCCCGACTTGTCAATACCATCGTCCTTAAATGGTAGTCGCACAACGAGGTGTCCGTGCTTCGACGAGTACCCTTCCCGATATTCTTCATCGGAGCGAATAGCAACATAGCTGCATACCTTTGTACCTTCTTCTAGGGTTGGCAGGATCCATTGCTCGAAGGGTCGGAGCTTTAATTGCCTAGTACACCAACGCGTTTGGGGAGAAGGCAGAAAATTATTGTACTGCTTTAGCCAAAAGTCAAAATCCCGATCTGGATTCAACCGAACAATGGGTTTACCTAGGAACCCCTCGAGCTTTACCAAGTACTCGTACACCTCCGGCAACTCCTTACCGGTATCCGTAAAGAAATATTCCATATCGAGTTCTGGATGGTTCTGACGCATGTGTACAGCCAATGCTGCACTGTCCCGTCCACCCGACAGACCGAGCACATGGCGCTCTGATTGGATGCCGTTCATCCTAACCCGCCAATTCTATCTTGTTTGTACGCGCCGACTCGTCCACGACAGCAGTGTCCAAATACCGCACACTCAACTTCGCCAGCGCGGCTAGAATGACATCCCCTCGCCCTTCGCCACTATCCAACAGCGCTTTCTCCAACCCATCCAAAATCCGTTGCACGTCAGCTCGGTCGTGATCCGCGACAGCGAACTCCTTATGCGCTGGCATAGGTCGCCCGTCCATACCCACAACCACTGCCATCGCGTGGCGCTTGTCGGTACGCCCTTTTACGTGGGCGAAAACCTCCGCGCGCACAAACCGTTGCGCCATGTCAGCAAGCTCTACTGCCGCTCGATCAATATCCGCGTCTACCCACTGCTGCGGAGGCTTGTTTACGGCCATGCCAGCCAGATTCTCCATGTCCGCATCGCTTCCGTTGAACGCTGTGAGGCGAACGATGAAGGCCTCCAACCGATGGTCTCCTCCGAGTTCGCGAATATTCTTAGCGCGGTCTCGAAGCTCCGCGAGCATGGAAACGGACGCGTTCGGGACCCGAAGTTCAGTGAGTAGCGTCTCCCTCAGGCGGTTGAGCATCGTCGAATATGCTTGCGTCAGTTCCACTAGGCCCTCGCGGACATGGCTAGCGATCTCGTCCGTGACATCCTTTTGATCGATACTTTCAGCGTCGCCCAGAACATTTGGCAGGTCGTCGAAAATCAGCTTGTTCGGGTCTTTGGCGTGCTTGAAAATCTGTCGAATCCGTACAGCGTTTCGAGAGAGCCGTTGTGTACGTCCAACCCAATGCGGCAGTTTGTCATGAATTGCGATGAGGCCCCGGGCTACGTCAATGGGCTCGAGGTGGCTAAGTCTGTTCGATTCGTCCAACTCGCGTACCACGTCGGCCATTCTCGACAATTGCTGGCGAGAAACCTCACTCAGATCCATCCACCGCAATTGAACATCATCGGGATCTCTGACAAGGAAGTCCACATCCAGATCTGACATGTGGATCTGGAATATTCCCTCACGATAAAACGCGAGTGTTCCCCGCTCGGATAAAATGAACGCAACTGCAAGTACCGGTAACAGCCCTTCCTTGATCCCAATTGGGGCTTCGCGCCAGATTTCGTATATCTCTGACAAAGGAACGGCCCGGAACGAATTCGTCTTCAAGCAATCCTTTGCCGCCCTCCAAGCTGGTGCAAGGTTGTGGACATCGTTCTCCTTCGGGTCGGGCGCTACAAACCGCCAACCATCCACCGTTTCTTGGTATAGGCCCGCAGCCTCCAGCAACGATGCGAACAGGCCACCCTCGGCAGGAAACCCCTTGATCCCGAGACGTGCCTCGCCTTGGTGTAGCACCATCCTTCTCAGGAGCGCGTTTCGCGCGGCTACGGCGTTGCTCGATGGCTTCACGCGGCCAACCAATTCGTTCCGGAGCTTCGGCGCGAGCTTGAATCGAGCGTCTGCCAAGTCTGATGCGAGGCTATTGAGTTCAGATCGAAATAACGGCTTTTCGTCGGCATTAATGCGGTACCACGTAGCGCTGTCGAAGGCGCGACCCAACTCACCCTCTAGATGCCCCTCTACCGCCGCTATCCGTGCCAAGACCTCCCTTCTCGCGACCCGGTCGTGCTGCAAGTCCGGCGAATCGTCGCGCACGCGCTCCAATGCGGCCAACTCTGCTGCCAAGTCAGGTATACCCCAAGCGCTCGGAGAGAGTCCGACAACCGTATCCCAACTGCGTGTTTGTTGTACTGCTGCGTGGCAGATTTTGTCTGCTATGTCCCGCGCTTCATGTTGCATTGGGATTACAAGAATGAAACTCCCGATAGCACCATGTCGAGGCGAATATTCTGACGCGATTCGTTCGATCTCTGCGAGTGGCACAACGCTTAAGTCGAACCAGCGTAGCGCACCAGTCCGATGGTAGTGGCGCTTTGCGACGATCGGTTGGAGGTTAGCCATTGCACCGACCGAGTTCAGGTCAATATCTCCCAAGGTTGTTGATGCCTGCTCGAGCGCTTGATCGATGTCGAAATCGCTACCTTCGAAGATTGCATAAGCATCGACAAACTTGCGAAATACAATTAACGACCAACTGTGCAGGTCGTCCAATACGGTCCCGAGTTCATCCGCCTCAACTTCCCGAACCGCCAATTTCAATAGGTCGATGCTTGGTACAAGTCCAGATCGGTCCTTCAACAAGTCAATGATCGCGATCGCTTTTAGCACGCGTAAATGGTGATCTCCGCCACCCATTGCCTCGCAACGGCCCAGTGCGTCCGCTGCCAGCGCCCAACGATGCCCGTCAGGAGAAGCCAGGATAGAAGGTTCCAGGTTGATCCGAAGGTAGTCCCACAATCGTGCAGGCTCATATAGGTCGCCCTCTGAGGCATGGCGAAGGAAATCCTGGAATCCTTGCGGTTCCGCAGAATTGAGGAACCCAAACAGGCTACGTTGATTTTGGCCGAAGCGTCGGCGAGAAAGGGGACCTAGCAAGCACGCCACCACCGGGTGCAGCGGCCAGCAATCCTCCAGCATCTCCGGGAGATATGGAGATGCCTGTCCCGGCAACAGTCCAGCCACGTTTTTGGCCAGAGAGCCAGGCGGTCGCGATGAATGCTCGCTTCGTATCGCCCGGCCGATCAGATCAATTTGTTCATCGCCCGTCGTATTGACCACGAGGTCTACGAATCGGCCTTGGATCTTCGCCCACTCATCGCGCATCTGTCGCGACAGTAGATGCGCATACTCCTCGAATGCTTGGTGAAGAATCCCGACCACGATCAGGCGCCCGCTACTGCGAGAAGCAACTTCGGCTAGCTGTTGAAACAGGTGAATATCCGACCCGTCGTGCGCCGCAGCCTCTAGGAACTTGCCCATTTCATCGATTAGAACCAGTAATCCACCGCTAGCTCTCGGATTGCGTGCGGCAATTTCCTTGAGCGCGTCGAGAATATCCGGCTCAGTCCAAACTCGCGGTGCTTTCCCAGGAAGCAATCTCCCTGCCACAATTGTTTCGCCGATCACTCTTTCCGGACGATCACGCCGACCCATGACCGGCAACATCCGCCAGCCCCGATTTTGAGGGGGCATGGCCTCCGCCAACATCGTAGAAGTCGTCTGCCCAAGGATCGATTCCGCGCGGCGTCGCAGCGCTTCATCTCCATTGAGCACGGTGCCTAGCGCTACGGCCAAACTCGATTTGCCGCTGCCATACGGGCCCGTCCAGGTAAACGCGCCCTGACCACTCTCCGCCACATGACGCGCCATGGTCCGCAGAACCTCACCGGATGATCGCGGGCAGACAAACCCTTCCAGCGCTGCGGGATTGGCGAGATCGGTGTCAACCCGGATGGCGAGTTGGTACCGGCGAGCTACGTGAACATGATCAGCCAGGGCCATTATGCGGCGTCTCTATTCGAGTGGGGCAAATAGTCGGCGTCAATGAAGCTCAACGTTTCTTCCGTACTGAAATCGCGCTCACGAATCAGTTGCTTCAGCCCCGCCGTTTCCGACCAGCGGAAACATCCGTCACTGATCCGATCAAGCTCAAACAGCCGGTCCGCTAACGCATTTTCGTCCAGTAGAAACACTCGGCCGGGCGATCCCGGTTCGTGTGCCAATGCTTCGAACGACAGTGTTTGGGCCGTGGTATGTCTCGACCAGAATTGGGCCACTGCGTAGCAAAATACTCCGTCGCTGAGCGTCGGTTTACGTCCCCGCAGGAATCTGAATCCGTCACGTTGACCGACCGGTCGTATCAGCCCCAATTCCGTTAGCGGAGATTCCAGGGCGTCCTCGTGGCTTGCTTTTCCCGAAGGCAATCTCGGTACGTAAGTACGCACAAAACACGCTACGTCATTTTTGATTGTAGAAGTAGAGGCGCGCGCCCAACCGCATTCTTTCGCGAGTTTTTCCAGCCCCTTGACTAGGGTCTCTCGATGAAACGACTCGGAAGGGAAGTGGTTGAATGCCCAGAACCACGTGGTCTTGAACGGGCTGCTGCAGAGATTCCAATGAATGAGCCACGTAGTGGCCGGATCTTCCATGAACGGGTCGAGTCCGTCGTCGTCAAACAACCGAACCCCCAACGGCGTCGGTGAGGCTTGTCCATGCGAGTCGTCGATTATTCCGACCGCCGAGGCCCAATGCCGCATCGAGGCAACCATGTTCTTGCCCACACCGAACCGCGCGATCGCGTCCTCGGCAAGGAATATCGACCTCTTTTGTTCGTACTCAGCGGAGGCTGATACGGCATCGAACGCCTTCTTCAGCCATCCATACCGTAGTGGGAAAGTCTCGTGACCCGACAATTTAGGCCGGTAATCGGGCTCGTAGAGGCGTCCCCGCAGCATTACTTCGCTCCCTGGATGCATAATCCAGTTCGACAGCTCCGTCAACGAATGGTACCGTCTACTCGCAACTGGCGGCAAGGTCCAGGAGCGGGGTGTGCCTGATTCCAACATCATCTACGCGGACTATCAGGCGACAACGCCCGTGGACCCGCGTGTCCTCGCAAAGATAATGCCGTATTGGGCACAGTCGTTCGGAAACGCCCACTCCAACGACCACATCATCGGTTGGCGGGCTAACGAGGCCGTACTCAAGGCTGCCAAATCGGTCGCCGATCTCATCGGCGCGACTCCAAACGAAATCATTTTTACCTCCGGCGCGACCGAAGCCAACAATTTCGCACTCTTGGGACTTGCGCGGCGTTCGTCACCCGAACGCCGCCGAATTCTTGTTAGTGCCATTGAACATAAATGTGTGCTTGCCGCTGCCCGCGCGCTTTCTGAACGTCTCGGCTTCATCGTAGAGACCATTCCTGTTGACGGCGACGGCTTAATCTGCGTCAACGAGCTAGAAAGTCGCCTCGATCCCACAGTTTTAGTGGTTTCCGCGATGGCGGTGAACAATGAGGTAGGGACCATTCAGGACATCCCAAGCATCGCCGCGCTTGTTCAGCCGCACGGGGCACTGCTTCATTGCGACGCCGCGCAGGCGCCTTGCGCGATGGACGTGAGCGACCTAGCCTCACATGCAGACCTCATCAGTCTGTCGGGGCACAAAATTTACGGGCCTCAAGGAATAGGCGCCTTGTACCTTCGGCAGGCGTTACATGACCAAGTAGAGCCGCTGATTTACGGCGGCGGGCAACAGGAAGGCCTGCGTTCCGGTACCGTACCGATGCCGCTCTGCGTTGGCCTAGGCGCCGCAGCCGAACTCGTCGCCGACCCGGAAGCCTGCAACGAGCGCCGGCGCATCTCTCAACTGCGCGATGCGTTCCTCAGCCGCCTACAAGATTACGATGCGCTGATTGGCGTCAACGGAGTTCTCGGAGACCGCCGACATCCCGGTAACGTCAACATCAGATTCGACAATTTCGATGCTCAGGATATCCTTGGCTCACTGCAACCGCGACTCGCGGCATCGACGGGAGCTGCATGTACTTCCGGCATTCCTGAGCCGTCGCATGTTCTACGCGCAATGGGATTGACCGAGGAGCAAAGCAATTCATCTATCCGGTTTAGCTTCGGGAGATTTTCCACCGAAAACGACGCCCATGACGCCGCAACCCTCGTGCAGGAATCCTTGGCACGATTGGCGGCAGCGGTTAATGTGAGCGACCGCAGCGTAGCGTGAGCGACATATGCAGGACTGCTCGGCATTGTCAAGAAGCGTGCCAAACCGGAGCGACTCAAGTCATCGGCTAAAAGCAAATCGAGCCACGGCCACAGGGCAGGCATTTGGTGGTAGTTTCGCCATGATTCACAACCGGTTCCGCTATCCAAACGAGCGAGCCCCGCGAATCCTCGCGCATGATCTCGCTCGCGGAGCGCGGCGATTGTTCGAGGCCGACCCGAATGACGTTGGATCCTCGGCAGGGCGCTTGCCATGATCGACTTCGAGGCCGTGCGCCGCGCCTATTACTCCCCGCCTCCACCGGACGATCACGTGCCGACCGTCGAAGAGAGGATCGCGGCCCACGAGCGGCAGCGTGTCGCCGAGGCCCGCCGACGCGGGCTGAACATGCGCGATTCCCGCATGGGCGAGTACGGTTCCCTGATCGGCGGTCCGAGCAAGCCGCCAACCCGGTTCGGGGGCGGCCGCCCCGCCGAGTTCATGGCAAGGATGCCCCCGATGCCCATCGAATGGTTCGATCACGAGAACGCTCATCGCCGGGTGGCGTGCGCCGATCCCGAGCGCTACCTGGAAACGCTCTCGGCTGATCATCTGGCCGGGTTCGAGCCGCGTCCGAACGGCAGAACGCTGCGCCGCCTGCTCCGCGCCGAGCGCCTGACCGGGCCCGAAGCCCACATGATCGAACAATTCCTCACGCGCCTGCGCATGATCGAACTGGCGTACCTGCTGTCCCGCGCCGGCCTGACGATCCACGAGATCGCCCGAGCCATGCTGCTGTCGGGTTTGAAGACACCAGCGAAAGTGCATTGGCTGAACCAGTTCGCGGCGCCGCCCGCCGGTCAGTGAATCGTGAAGGAATGACTTGATGTGGGCTGGAACCCAAACCAGGTTCGAGGATCTCAGGGCGTTCCTGAATCATCTCGAGACTCGGGGCGAACTGCGGCGCGTCAACGCCGAGGTGGATCCACGGTTGGAAATTACGGAAGTCTGCCGACGGACTCTTCTGCGCGAGGGACCCGCTCTGTTGTTCACCCGCCCCACCGGGAGCGATATCGCCGTACTGGGCATCCTGTTCGGCACAGCCAGCCGTATCGCCGCCGCGCTGGGTTCCGA
>JAAXGF010000184.1 GCA_012267605.1 Alphaproteobacteria bacterium
GCAAAGCGTCCGGTGCTTTGCCAGCCAGATCAAGGGGGTAGGTCGGCACTACACGCCGTTCTGGAGAAGCAAAGCCCGGAAATCCGCCACTTTCCGGGCCGGAAAATCGTCACATTAGCCGAAACGCGTGCCGAGTTGCGGAAGTCGGGTTAGTGTCGCTTGCTTGAGATCAGCTTCGGACTTGGCCGCAAGGGCCAACATGAGAAACAATAGGATCGCCAGCGGCGCCATATCGAGGGCAATACCGCCGGCCCAGTAGCTGATGTAATCGCGTGCGTACATGATCACCGCGGCGACTGGACTCAGGCGTTCCAGCGCCGGTATGCTGGCAGTCGGCATCGCGGTAATCTTGGCGACGAACTTTCCAATGATCTCGGTCGTTCGCGCGACATCCTCTTGCAATCGCTCAAGCGCCTTTTCCTGGCTCTTGGCCGTTTTGGGATTGGCCGAAAACTTCGCCTGCCTTTCGACTTCCCGTGGCAGGGCCTCAAGCAGCCGCTGAGAACTTTCGGCTAGCCCCATACTGCTCATCTCAGTCAACATCGTGCGCAGGCTGTCCGCACGCTTACCAAGGTCACGAGTGCGGATGGTAAGTGGCTTGTCGGCCGTGACGATTTTACGCATTACATCAAGCTCGCCACTTGCCGATTGGGCCAGAGTTTTTGACTTCGCCAAGTGAGCCTCGATCTCCTCTCGTAGCCCATCCAACCGAAGCGCCATGCCGTTCAGGGTTTCCTCAACGGCACCGGGCCCAGGCCTGCCCGTATAAACACCCTTTTCGAGTTCTGCCTTGGCACTTGCCCGTAGCCTTGCGGCTTCGAGTTTCAGGTCAGGAATGATGCTTTCGATCAGGCGGCCCTGGTCGTACCGATCGCCGACGATTTCTTCGTATCCGGCGATGGTTCGCTGGGCATGGGTTTCGAGGGCGTCCTCTCCGGCAATTCCCGCCGTGTTAAGAGCGCTGCTCAATGGTATGATCATCAGGCACCCCAGCATCACCACCGCGAGACCGAGCGCCTTTTCCACTGGCGTCTTTAACCTCGGAACGACCTTGAACGCCATGTGCCAGAAAATGTATATGGCCACTCCACTGCCCAAAGCGTAAACGCTGGCCCCTGCCTTCTCGAAAAAACTCTCGGCGTGAAGGGAAGCACCGCGGTAAGTGAAAAGGGCGCTGGAACCACTTAGCACCGCCACAGAACGTCTAAGTGTCGTCAACTTTTCGCCAAGGTAATCTGCAATGAAACCGTCCATTTCTCAGGTCTCCTCGTAGATGAATCGAACCCGTGAACATGGCATTCCTGACGGCGTCGCTACTTCGCGCTTACCTCGCCAACCAGGCTATTACGAGCCAACTCGATTCGGCCCGCTCGCAGACGCATCCACGATTTACCGGCTGTGTCCGCGACTGCTGTTGACGGTGTTCGCTTGAAAGGAATTCGATAGACTCTGACCTTGGTTGGCCTTCGACGCTGTGTGTCCCTGAGCCGGATCGTTCATTCGGTTCTCCAAGGTGTTTGTGAAGTCGTTCTCGGCTTCGGTCGGTTCCACCGACGCCGTGAACTCGTCAGTCACGGTACGACCGTTGACGCGCACTTCGTGGCGTCTCTCTTCGTGGTGTTCGACGATCTGATCCTGATGCCGGGTCCACGCTGTACGGCGTTCCTCGTATTCAGATAGGACGCTTCGGCGTTCCTGGGCACCAAGATCGAAAGTGGGAGCCGGAAGCGCCTTATCGGCAAGTCGCTCACGTTCGCGAATCCATTCCTGGTCATGGCGATCTAGTGCCGCTTCTTTTTCCCGCGCAATCTCGATTTCAGCGCCGGCGGTGGCGCTCACGGAGCGATCATCGGGTTGCGCGATCTTGTCATTACTGGCGACGTTTTCTGCGGCCCGTTCAAAATCAGCCCGTGGTTCAATTGTTTTGGTCGCCGTCAACGCGGTGTCTTCAGGCATCTGATTACTCCCTTCAAGTATTGTTTTGGAGAAGTGTCGGTTACCCAGCTGCAGGCAAATCGCCACCTGGCAGGCCGGCCCAGTCGTCTTGGGGACGGATGGCTACGCCACCTCCGCTGCCGCCCGAATTGTTCATGATGTCGTCGCACGCCTTCAGGCGCGTCTGGATGGCGGCCGCTTTTGCCCGCCCGTAAACTGTGATGATGTCGTTGCGCTGACCCATATAGTTAAATGACACGTGGAAGGAACCGCCGTAGTAGCGACGGATCGGCAGTGTCCACCAAAAGCGCATCCACTTTTGGTCCCAATAGGCCAGCGATTCACGCTCCCGTGCGGCCCGATCATGGGGGATCAGGGAAAAGTCATGCGGGGCATCTCGGCTAAATCGTTTCGTGGACCAGGGGCCCCGGACCTTGAACTCGTCCGGCGTAAATATCACGGTCGCTGACTTCGCCCACAGAAAACGCAAGATCCAGCGCACGACGGGCAAGAACGCCACCGGTCCAACAAGGGCCAAACCCCATCCAACTGCGGTTGCACCGGCCGGCGAGAATAATGCTTGCGCCACAACTTCCCAGAGGCCGTAGCCGGTGCCGAAAATCGTGCCGACAAGAGTACCTCGATTGATCACCTTGGCGCGGAACGGGGTCAATGCTCGCGGGAAAACAGTTAGTGTCGGTTTCCCGTTCTCGTCCGTGCCGCGGCGTGTCGCAGGACCACCGTCGAGGGGAGATTTCGCGGGAATCGCCATGGATTCGCCTCCGAATGTTTACCGCCCATGATTGGGCATGCTCATTCGAAGTCTGCACGAAACCAAGCGAACGATTCCTCATACAACCTTCGCGAAGACTATTCGATACGGATTGAGGCGAAGGAAACTCCTTGATGCCCGAGCGCCAAATTTACTGGGTCGCTAATCGTGAATAGTCACGGCTCAAACTCTGAAGATCGAAATCGGGCAATAATTTCTCGACACTGGAATCCAGTGATCGGGTCCTCTTGAGGGTGCCACAATATTATAATCGCAAAACTCTGTTTCGACGCATCCGTGCAAATGCCAACTCATCGACGATCGGAATGCAGAATCCGACACCGCACCTTTTCAGCGGGTCCACCTATATATAAGGTGCCAACGGCCCGTTGTAGGGCGTCAAAAGTCTTTGTGAATCGGGATTTGCCGGGATTTGCGGGGATTTGCCGGG
>JAAXGF010000294.1 GCA_012267605.1 Alphaproteobacteria bacterium
CGAGGTAAGCAAAAGTCGCCAGAATTGACTGTGTCGGATTCATCGCCAAGCAAACGCGATTTCGATGGAATGGTGGAGCGGATCCGAAACTGCGAGAATTAATACGCACAATTCAAGCTCCCCAAGTCTTGTCGGTTGGGGCACAAACATCTCCCCCACTCGCCTAGTGCGAACCCGCCGCAAAAAAGATCATTTCACATGAAAAGCCGATGATCAATCGGTTTTTCTATACAGTCGTGTATGAGCAGTGAGCCTATGGCCCCAGATCGTGGTGAAATGTGGCGGCAGGCGCCGCGACTGATCTGGACTACATATAGAGGCGTTCGCCCTCTATCCCCGCGTAGATGTCTGCGACGTATTCGCCGTAGCCGTTGAAAAGGCGCGTGGGAATGCGCTGGTCCGTGCCAATATCGCGCTCCGTCGCCTGGCTCCAACGGGGGTGGGGAACATCCGGATTGACATTGGCCCAAAACCCATATTCGGGCGGTGCCAATTGCTCCCAAAAACTAACCGGCCGTTCGTCGGTAAAGGTGAATTTTACGATCGACTTAATATGCTTGAATCCATATTTCCAAGGAACCGCGAGGCGTAAAGGCGAGCCGTACTGTTTTGCCATCGGTTTCCTGTAGGCACCGGTCACCAGGAACGCCAATTCATTTGTCGCCTCTGCCATCGTCAGTCCCTCGACGTAGGGCCAGGGGTACCAAAACTGCCGCTGGCCCGGAGCAATTTCCGCATCGTGAAACGTCTCCATACGGAGATATTTTGCGCCGGCGGTAGGCCTGGCGAATTCCACGAAGGTGCGCAAAGGAAAACCGCTCCACGGAATGACCATCGACCAGGCCTCGACGCAGCGGTGACGGTAGACACGTTCCTCAAGTGGCATTCGTCGAATCAAATTGTCGATATCCACAGTCATGGGGGTTTCCACCATGCCATCGATTTCGACCGTCCAAGGACGCCTACGCAATGCTTGCGCGGCAGCTGAGATTTTTTTGTGTGAACCAAACTCATAAAAGTTGTTGTAACGCGACGTCACATCCGCGTCTGTGATCGCACGTTCCACCGTATATTGCGAGTTCGGCTGGGCCGGGTAAAGATCCGCGGTCGGATCGTCGTCTTCTTCATCTTCGGCGCGGGCACATCCCGAGGGTAATGCACCCAATATCGATGTCGCAGCGACCCCCTTAATCAAGGTTCGCCGATTCAGGTAAACGCTCTCTGGAGTAGCTGCTGATTCCGCCAATTCCCAGCCGGGCTTAATGCGAACGTGCATTGCTTGTCTCCGCCGACTTAAAAAAGATTCGAATGGGCCGAAGCCCTGTTCAACGATATAGGAGCAACAAGACCGGCCGCCAGTAACGGATCTGTGAGACCAGCAGTGGGCACCCCATATCGGGCGGGCCGAATTTCCAGTCTAGGTCAACGCCTCACAGGCTCGTTGAATGCGGGTGCAGGCTTCGGACAAAGCCTCAGTCGATGTCGCGTAAGATATTCGGAAATAAGGGTCCAAACCAAAGGCAGCCCCCTGTACCACGGCGACACCGACGGATTCCAATAGATACCCGACAAAGTCCTCGCTGGTTTCAAGGCGCTCGCCGTCAGGTGTCGATTTTCCAATTACGCCAGCACAACTAGGATATACATAAAATGCCCCTTCGGGCTTATGGCATGTTATTCCCGGTGCACTGTTCAACATTCTATGCACTAAATCCCGGCGATCGCGATACACGGAATTCCGTTCCACGAGAAAGTCGTGGGAACCGGTGAGCGCCTCGACTGCCGCAGCCTGCCCCACGGAAGAGGGGCAGGATGTGCTCTGAGACTGCATCTTGGCCATACCTTTGATCAATTCGCGGGGACCAGCTGCAAAGCCAATCCGCCAGCCGGTCATGGCGTAGGCCTTGGATACACCGTTGACAGTTAACGTACGGTCGAATAGCTCGGGCTCCACCTGAGCGGGAGTCACGAATTCGAAGTCGTCGTAAACGATGTGTTCGTACATGTCATCCGACATCACCCAAGTGTTGGGATGCGCCATCAGCACGTCGGTGATCGCCCTCATTGCCCCACGGTCGTAAGCGGCGCCTGTGGGGTTACTTGGAGAATTCAGGATTACCCATTTGGTTCGCGACGTGATTGCAGCATCCAAATCCTCTGGGCACAGCTTGAAACCTGTCTCCTCTGTACATGCAACGGGCACCGGGGTGCCTTCAGCGAGAAGCACCATGTCAGGATAGGATACCCAATAGGGTGCCGCGAAAACCACTTCGTCTCCCGGGTCGAGTGTGGCCATCAAGGCGTTATAAATAACCTGTTTGCCGCCAGTCCCAACCGACACCTGATCCGGCGTGTAGTCGAGCCCGTTGTCCCGCTTGAATTTTGTGCAAACCGCCTGCTTCAACGCGGGCGTTCCGTCTAGCGCCGTATACTTGATCACGCCATCTGTGATGGCTTTTGTCGCGACCGCCTTGATGTGTTCGGGCGTGTCAAAATCTGGCTCTCCTGCTCCCAGCCCAATAATATCCTTGCCAGCGGCCTTGAGCTCAGCGGCCTTAAACGTCACGGCGATGGTAGGGGACGGCTTGATGCGGCCAAGCCTCGCGGCTAGAAGGCTCATGAATATCTCCCTGGCATTTGAGAGCGCACAATCTATGCCGATGGAATTGATGGCGCAAGCGCTGACGGCTGAGGCTTGAAGAGAGATTTCAGGAGCAATCCGACAGGCGATCAAACATCGTTTGCAAGGCAGTTTACCAAGGAATTCACCAAGCCAAGTAAGAGATGAAAATAGTGATCTGGCCCTGCAAGCACATCGGCGCCAAGAGGATCAAGAACGGCAAGGCGCGCAGGCGTCCCCTCGACCACGGTTCGAGCGAGAGCGGGTTCGAACTGTGGCTCGCTGAATACGCATTTTGCGTCAAGAGAGGTGATTTTCTGTCGCATTGCCGCCAACCGCTTCGCTCCTGGTCGGCGTTCGGGATCAACGGTTATTGATCCCACCGCATTCACGCCATATCGATTTTCGAAATATTGATAGGCGTCGTGAAACACGACGTAGGGCACGTCTCTGATCGGCGCCAATCGTTCAGCGATATCTGAATCGAGAGCCGCCAGCCGGGCCTTTGCGCGGTCACCGTTGGCCCTATAAACATCCGCATTCGTTGGATCCTCGGCAATTACAACATCCACGATAGTACCGACGATCCGGGTTGCGTTGCGAGGATCCAGCCAAATGTGAGGGTCAACCGTGCAAGAGTGCGGCCCGCTATGGACCGACCCGTGATCGTGCCCGTCGCCACCACTCCCCTCGAAGGGCTCTCCCTCCTCCCATAAACCTCCGTGGCGCAAATTCAGGCGGACCAGTCCCGGAATATCCGATAAAGCCACAACTCGGGCCTGTTCTGCCAGCACGGTGATGGGTTTGGCCAACGAGGTCTCGATCACGTCGCCAATCCAGAATACAACGTCCGCCTGGTTGAGTGTCCGTGCCTCCGACGGCCGCAAGTTGTAAGCGTGAGGCGACGCCCCGGGCCTAACGATCAGTTCGGGTATCACGACCCCATCCATCACTTTGGCCACCAGGCTATGCACCGGCGGAATGCTCGCCACGACCTTGAGCGCGGCGACGGCGGGATGCGCCAACACGGCAAACCCAATGTAAGCGACCAACGACCAAACCGAAAAAAAGATTGCCCTTTCCTGGACCACTTTGCGTCGACTCCACAGAGAGAAAACTCAATGGGACGAAGTTTCGCCGTCCTCCCATCCCATCTTTTCCGACTAGATGACGATATAACATATCAAAATTTCAAGTCAATTTGCTCGTCTTAAAATTCAAAGGGGAATCCACTTTCGTTAAATTTGATTTTTAAGATACGCTATTTAGTATCTATGATAACGTAACTTTTGCCATCCTAGTATGCGAACACCGCACACCTAAAGATGCCCGAGAAGTCCAGGCTCAGAGTGACTGGGGCTTTAACAATCGCCTGCGGCGCATTGGTTTCCGACAACCGTGAAATACCCGGACGTCTCAGGGATGCAGCGTCAATTGGAGACCTCTAAATACTCT
>JAAXGF010000246.1 GCA_012267605.1 Alphaproteobacteria bacterium
CATTTATCGCCGTGAGTGGTGTCGATGCTGACGACAACGCTAAAGGCACACCTGGAGACTCGGTCAGCGATTCCCCCGACGATTCATCTGAGGCTCGCCATATTGCACCGGACGTAAGCCCGTTCGTTGGAGTTGATAATTGGGCAAAAGAGATTGCCGCTGCTATGCGTGTCAATGTTGATCCGGTGCTGCGCGCGATCGTCTGTCGTGTGGCCTATACGGACATCACACCGGACAACATTATCATGGCTACCGGCATGACATCGAAACAACTCAAACATGGCATTAGACAACTCGAAACTATTGAGTTGGTCACGATAAAGGTAGAGGGGGGAGTAACTAGGATCACCCCGGCAAGTGAGGAAGCGCGAGTTCAATTGCGAAAACTGGCTGACGATTGGTGTGTCGACGATGATGAGTGTGGTGTCGCAAAATGAATTTCGGCAAAAGGGATTTCGGCTAACTCATCGCGTTCCAATAGATACAATCAAGAGATTTTCTATAGTGCATTCCACCATCGGGCCGCTTTGTGTCAATTTTCGGTGAGTCTTCTCAGCAGTGCTCGTGCTTCGTCGTTTCCTTCAAAATTCGTCCGTCTCTAGAGCGGCTTCCAGTTCCCTGCGTGCTTCTTCGACACGCCCCAGTTGGTTTAAGGCAACAGCCAGGTGATACCGGAGCGAGCCCTCCCTTGATGCCCGAGCATGTGCTTCTCGTAGAAGCGGCAAGCCCCGCTCAGGGTTTCCTTGCTGGACAAGGATCCATCCGAGAGTATCGATAGCTGCCGCCATGTTCGGTGCAAGACTATAAGCCCGTTCTGCAACGGAAATAGCGCGCGGGTAGCCTAAACGCTGATAAATCCACGCCAAATTGTTTAATATTCCGACGTCGTCGGGCCGTTCTTGTAACAATTTTTCGTGATGTGCGGCCCCGTCTTCCAACCGACCCATGGCGATAAGACCGGACGCCAATACTCTCCGGGCGTCAAAATCCTTCGGGTGTCGCTTGGTCCAGTTTTCCAAAAACTCGAATGCAGACACCATCTCACCTAACTGCGTGCGCGCGTGATAGAGTCGAATAACAAGCTCCGACGTTTCCCCGATTTCCAAACCTGCCTGATAGACTTTCGCTGCTTCCGCGAATTTTTCTCTGCGCATGAGCAGATCACCTTCGATGATCGCGGCCGCGCTGGATTCGGGCAGGTTTGCGCGCAGTTGGTTGACGAGATCAAGAGACGCTTCACTGTTACCCAATCCCGATTCAAGCGCCACTAACGAAGCGTATGCAGGCACAAATTTTTCGTCTACCTTGAAGCTGTCTTTAGTGAAAGACGCGCACCTTCTAAATCCTTCGCCTCCATTTGAAGGGCCGCTACCGCAGTTAATCGTGAAGGTGACTTGTTCTCGATGGAGACGATCTTCCGCAAAGCTCTTGCTGCTTTTTCGTTTTGGCCGACGGCCAATTCGGATCGTGCGACGCCCTCCAAGATTGCCAGGTTTTCCGGATGTTCTTCGTTAAAACCTAAAATCAATTCGCGGGCTGTGTCGATTCGCCCCATGCTCATGTAGTGATTGAATAGGCGGATTACGGTCGAAGTGTTCGTATTGTCGAAAACAACAGCTTTCTCCAACCAGCTTACGGCCTCCTGAACGTGATTTCGACGCTCGTAAATGTTGGCGAGACCGATCATCGCACGACTTTCCTCCGGATTCTCGTCGATGATTTGGTAATAGCGATCCTCGGCTTGGTCTAATTCACCGGAAAGGATATCGAGCTTGGCTAGATTCAATGCTGCCGGCATGTAGGTCGGGTCGATTTCCAATGCGGATTCGTAGCTCGACCGCGCGGCTACGAAGTCATTCAAAGCAACGTAGGCAGAGCCAGCGAGATTGGGGTGAAACGGATTTTCCGGCTGGCGCACCATCAGATCTTGCGCCGTTTCCAGTGCCGCAGCGGCATCGCCATTTCGCAGTTGAATCATTCCGAGTAACTCGCCCGGCTGGGAATCGTCATCGCTAAGCTCGATTGCCGCCCGGAGGTCGTCGATAGCACTTCGGGACTGTCCTGTTACCAATCGACTTACAGCGAGTTGGGTGCGAATCTTCGCTTTTTCCGGGGCCATGGAGGCGGCCTTCTCAAACATCTTTGTAGCTTCGTTGTACTGTCGATCTCGCATATAAACATTGCCGAGGAGAGTGTAGACCTCCGGGTCGTCGGAACCGTGGCTGACAATCTTTCGGAATACATTTGTCGCCTCGAGAATGTCGTTGCGCTGGATGAGGAGTTTGCCGAGGAGCTTCAGTGCCCCCGGTTGATAGGGCACCAGCTCGACGTATCGGCTCAAATAAAGGTATGCGTCATCAAAATTTTGTTGGCTGTACTTTACAAGGCCAGCAAGGATTAGGCTGTCTGGGTCGTTCATCACGAACTCCAGATCTTGGCTTTCCAAGAACAGAGAGATATCGCGGAAAATTGCCTTGGCGCCGGCAAGATCACCTATCCGCGTCAACAGTACGGCGTGCATGTAACTTGCCTGTGGGTGGTTGGGAACTATCGACTGAACGAAAACGATATCCTCCAGTGCCTGATCATTTCGTCCAAGTTCCATGAGTGAAGCGGCGCGGCCCACAAGGGCGGGTATGTGCTGTCGGACAATAGCAATCGATTCACCATAGTGGATAATTGCGGTTTCAAAGTCGTGCATATGGCGCCGTATTTCGCCCTTCAGGTACCATACATCCTGATTGGATGGGTCCGCGTCGGCGGCTCTGTCGGCAAGTTCTTCGGCGGCTTGAAGATTGCGGCGTGCGATTTCCAAGCGGGCGAGTCCCAGCATCGGGCCGGAATCGTTGGGTCGCAAATTTGAAGCCTTCCAAAATGCCCGTTCGGCGTCGCGAACTGCGCCAAGTTGCAGATGCGCCATTCCGTGAATTTGCAGGAGCTCGGCCTCTACCTCCGGGCTACGGCCGTACGGCAGGAATTCATCGAGCAGTTGCGAAAATTTTCCGCGGATCAAATAGGATCTCGCCAGGGGAACCACTAGTAGGTTCGAATCAGCACCTAGTTTCTGGGCTGCTCGAAGCTCCTTTTCGGCTGATTGTCCGTCGCCAAGTATCAGGAATATCTTTCCGGCGAGGATGCGTGCAGGGATGAAATCCGGATTAGCCCTGAGGGCGTTTTTGAGCTGAATGATAGCGGCGACGTAGTCACCATTACCGTAATAAACCAGACCTTCCTCGTAAAAACCGGGCGAACTACCATCGATGTTTACGGCATATGCATGATTCGCTCCTGCGCAGAGAATCAACGACGCAAAAGCAACAATGCGAACGAGTGGTCCGCGTATCAATCTCATTCTCGATCCTGAAGTCGTTGTGGGCATTCGAATTGTAAGATTGTTACTTTTCCAGATTATGTTCAGCGTACCCGACAGGAGAGGGATCGCGAACAGTATAACCTCGTGGCCTAGGATTATCGCCGATTTGATCAGGAATACGTCCTGCGGCGCGACTGGCGTAGGTCTCAAGTCTGCGGTACACTACTTCGAAGTGAGTTAATTTCTGGTTGAACCGTACTCAGACTCGAGTTTTCACGTATTTCTTTTGAAAATGAGGCTATTTGCCGCAATTCCGTTGCCATTCGACATTCGGGAACGGCTGTCGAGTTTGTGCGCCAGCGTACAGGGTGCTCGCTGGTTACCAATGGAACAAATGCACCTGACTCTGCGGTTTATTGGCGAAGTTAACGGAACGACGGGTCAAGATATCATCAATGCCTTACGGGATGTTAGTTTTTCAACCTTTAATCTCCACCTTCGTGGCGTGGGTTGTTTTCGCAAAGGTCGTGCACCTAAGGTCATCTGGGCAGGTGTGGACGATCGAATTCCGCTCGAACGATTACACGGAAAGATCGAGGCAGTACTCCAACGCGTAGGAGTGACACCGGAAAAACGCAAATTTTGGCCTCATGTTACTCTCGCACGCCTAAAGGGTGCACATATGACAAAAGTGGCGGACTTTCTAGGCAATCATGCTTTATTCGAGACACAACCATTTTCGGTCGGTGGGTTTAATCTGTTTTCCAGCCAACTTGGCGCGGCGGGTGCTCTGCACACGGTGGAAGCTGCCTATAATTTCACCGACGTGGGATCTGCTAACGCCGAATCGTGGTTGCCAGCTGAATAAGTGCGGTAGGTTAGAAATATAAGTGTCTCAATTACTGCACTGAACTATCTTTAACTTCGTCTACCGATTCGAGATGTTCCATATCGGCATCCGAAAACCCGAAATGGTGGCCGACCTCGTGAATCAAAGTATTGATCACAACGTCCTCAAAAGAGTCTTCACTATCGCTCCAATAATCGAGAAGAGGGCGACGGTAAAGGATAATACGATCTATATCATCTGGTATGTCGAACGCACTCTTCTGATCCAATGAGACACCTTGGTAGAGTCCAAGTAAGTCATAATCACTTTCAAGGCCCATCGCTTCGACTGTTTCTGAATCGGGAAATTCTTCAACTAGTATGGGGACGTCCTTGATTTGATCGCGCAAAACATGGGGAATCCGCGCCATCGCCTTAGCAGCGATATCAGCGATATCCGCACGCGATGGCGCCTTACCGAAATTCCTAGTCATGACTGGACGATAACCTGCGTTAGGAGTGCATCCAAGTACGGCTTCGCCAATACGGCATTGACGTAGGGACATTCACCTTGACGGTGCCCCAGCATGAGCATGAATATTGGACATGATTTCTGACCAAGATTCGGCCTGGCCGGACGATGATCGCTCATCCGAGCCCGTCACGTCGGTCGACGAAGGCAAGTTGGTGTCCGACGAGAGGTTGGTTCGTGAACGCTTTTGGGATAAGTTACGTAAGGCACTTGGCGAGATCGCGGTCGTCGAGGATTTCCTATCCGCGTATTATTGTGCGACGGACAATCGAACGCCAACCTATGTAAGGGGAATACTTCTCGGCGCGCTCGCCTATTTCATCGTTCCGTCCGACGCCATTCCGGATTTTTTGGCCGCACTTGGATTCACGGACGACGCGGCGGTACTTGCAGCAGCGATTTCCGCGGTCCACGAAAATATTCGGCCCGAACACAGGCGGTCGGCACGCGAGTTCCTTGAGTCCGACGTCGAGGAAGATTCTTGAAGGGGCCGGTGGCGGAAAACCCGGCTCATGTTTCCTTTATGGATTTGGCATTGCGTGTCGCCGAAGAAGCGGCGCGACGGGGAGAGATCCCCGTTGGTGCGATAATCATCGATCCTTGCAAAAAGGAGATTCTCGCTTCGGCAGGAAATCAATGTGAATCTGAAAACGATCCGAGTGCCCACGCTGAAATCGTCGCCATTCGCGTTGCGACGGCAAGACGCGGCACACCGCGTCTTGATGGATGCGATCTTTACGTGACTATCGAGCCTTGTCCGATGTGTGCCCAGGCTATTTCGTTCGCGCGAATTCGTCGGCTATATTATGGATGTGATGATGTGAAGGGCGGTGGTGTAAGACACGGGGCCCGCATCTTTAACCAGACGAGCTGCCATCATCGCCCTGAGGTCTATGGGGGAATTGACGAAAGCCGGGCCGCGGCGTTACTTCAGTCGTTTTTCGTGGGTCGCCGGTAGTCTGGTAAATCTCACCGATTTCGGAATTTATCGGATGCCTTTTTGGGCGATATCACGACGACAAAATCCTTGTGGCCAATCGATTGCGTCCACGGCGCGATAAGCACGTTCTCTGGCCTGTACGAGGTCTTCGCCCGTGGCGGTAACACCGAGCACGCGTCCTCCTGTTGCGATGATATGTCCTTCTTCATGTTCTGTACCTGCGTGGAAAACGGTTATTCCGGGGAGGGATTCGGCCGTGTCGAGGTTTCCGATTCGGCTGCCCTTCTCATAAGAGCCGGGATAACCTGTATTCGCCATGACGACACATACCGCGGATTGATTGTGCCAGCTCAATTCCAAACTTTCTAATGTGCCCTCTCGAGCGGCGAGCAAAACCGCGAGAAGATCCGATTTTAGCCGTACGAGAAGAACTTGGGCTTCTGGGTCACCGAACCGTACATTGTATTCGAGCAATTTGGGCCCGTCCGCCGTGAGCATCAGGCCGGCGTATAGTACGCCGCGATATGGTCGGCCCTCCGAGGCCATTCCTGTGACAGTGGGGTGGATTATTTTGGTTAGGATCGATTCTGCCATTGGGCCGTCTATGGAAGCAGTGGGTGAGAATGCACCCATACCGCCTGTGTTGGGGCCTCTGTCATTATCGCCGACCCGCTTATGGTCTTGCGCGGCGGCAAGGGGAAGTACGTTTTCACCATCCACCAGGGCGAAAAAACTCGCTTCTACGCCGACCAAACGTTCTTCGATCACAAGCTCACGTGCGGCTGGACCCAAACCAGTGGTTAGCGAATCCACCGCGGCGC
>JAAXGF010000024.1 GCA_012267605.1 Alphaproteobacteria bacterium
CGGATTCCCCGTTGAAAATTTGCATCGCCGATGCCTAAACCCTGTGCGCCTGCAAGCCATCTCTCTACATCCGCAGCGCTAATAATCGACGGGTCTAGGGAATATGCCGAAGGCGCAGCTCCGCCAGCCCCGATTGCTTCGGCAACCTGAACAAGGTCAAACACATTCACAATCCCATCCCCGTTTACGTCACCTTCAGGCTTATCCGTCCCAAACCCCTGCGCTACCACCACCAAATCTAAAATATTCACCGCCCCATCGTCGTTTACATCGGCCGGATTGGCATCTGGAATCGCTGACCCACTAATATTTTTCAGCACCTCATCCGGGCTTAACGCCCTGTCATAGACGCGGACAATGGCGAATGAACCGTTGAAGTTCCGATGTCGTTCTTCATACGAATTCGCGCCGATGGAAATGTCGTGTAGTGCTCTTCTATCGTCGAAATGCGCCCCCGGATGACGACTGACTTCCACACCGTCTTGATACGCGATGATTGACTCGCCGTTTTTGGAAACGATGGTCACCCAAGTCCACACGCTTTCCTCAAGGAAAATGTTGAGGTCTCTTCTAGGTTGATATGAGCCATCCGCATTGATGGAAAGTTCAAGTTCCCGTCCATCGCGACCCATCCGCAATCGGATTCCCTGAAGGCTTTCGCGAGGATGGTATTGGAAACCGGCGAAGTGATGTTCCTCAATGAACAGATTACCGTTGCGCTTGCAGAGGAATTCAAGCGTCCAGTCTCCCAAGAAGAGTGTGGGGTTTTTGTTGACGGGTCCTCCAAAGGTTTCACGCGGCGCCGTTGCAGTAAAATATCGGCGTCGACTACTGAAACCGATAGCCGGAATCTCTATTTCGCCCTCTTCAACCATTGGAAGTTTATCGGCAGCTTGTAGTCCACCACCGGCGGTGCCGAGATTAACCCAACGCTCCGCTGACCCCGGATTGTACGAGGCGTCCAAGAGGAGCAACGCGCCGGGAACGGCGTGAATAGAATCAGATATGTAAATATCGCTTCCATCGATATCGGTACTATCCGTCGGTGGTATTTCTTTGAGATATATCTCGCCGTCGAGGTCGGAAAGGGTGTGCTCCGTGTTCAAAAGCTCGCTGGTGACCGCCCAAACCTTTTGTGGCACCGCAATATCTTGCGCCTTGCCGCTGTGGTTATATACTGCCCAACCGTTCGTGAATTCCCGGATATAAAGCCCGTCTGTCTCTTGATACCGTTGCCCCTTCTCGCCGACCGGCATGCCCAAATCCGCATCCCAGAAATCGTACCAGTAATGCTGGTGTCCGGGAAAGCCATCGGTAAACAGCACGTAACCGTCGGAATGCGTCAGTCCCAATGTGGTAAACAGACGCATATACTGGAGGTTTATCGGATGGTCGGGCTTGTATTTCCGAAACGCACCGCCCTCCAAGCAAATCACATGCGGCGGCCGAAGATTTTCCGAACCCCAATTCAATGTGTTGCGAATTTTGTTGAGGGCCTCATCCATGCGCCGAGGATGCAACTCGTGATCTAGCAATGCAATTGGGACGCCTGTTTCCATAAAAAGCCCGTTTATATACTTCCCGGTGTGCGGCAAGGTAGACTTCCCGGAATTTGTAATTATAAGAAAATCGGGGCGGGCTTGCGCTCGAATGGCTTGCAATATACTTTCTTTTGCGGCGAGCGATTCCTCGAAACTCCGATATCCCTCCAGAGGATTGTAAGTTTCACTCCCATGGTCGATAAATATGCCATCGTATAATCCGCATCGTTCGACGGCAAGTGCGCGCTGTACGATATAATCCTGTACCTCCGGGTGGGCGAAGTCAACTTTGGCGCGTCCGCTTCCCTCTAGCCACCGGCCTTGCGAATCGCGAAGCCAATGAGGCCACGACTCGGGAAACCACCACGTTGGAAACGTTACCAAACGTATTTCCAACAGAAACAGCATATTCGGATTCATAGCAGCAAAACCCGCTCGATGATTTCGAGCACGGTCAAGGTCGCCCACCATCCAAGT
Organism: Alphaproteobacteria bacterium; assembly: GCA_012267605.1. Taxonomy (GTDB): domain Bacteria; phylum Pseudomonadota; class Alphaproteobacteria; order JAAXGF01; family JAAXGF01; genus JAAXGF01. The sequence continues at coordinate 2,019 of JAAXGF010000024.1, forward strand.
ACCTTCACTCGTAATTTTCGGTTTCAATTCAAAGCTCACGTCACCCCACATTAAATCGTGTTCCGCAAAATTTTCGTCTCTGCTCACATACCCTCGATTTAAGATTTTTCCCCATGCGTTGAAGACGGATGGAAAAGTTCGGCCCATGAGCCTATCCCTAATGTCAAACGGCGGTTCCACGCACACTTCATCATAGCGAATTTCACCATTGGGCAACTGTGCTAATACGTCATAATTCGTCGCCGGGTTAAACCGGATATCAAGATCTTCCAGTTTCGTCAGATTTGATAGTGGAGAGAAATCGCTGATATTGTTATGGGGCAACCCTAATGTAACCAATTTCGTTAAATTTGCTAAGGGACGAATATCGACAATGTTACACTCATGCAAGTGCAAAGTACGCAAACCGGTTAGCCCGGCAAGCGGACTAATATCCACCAAAGGATTGGCGCCTAGGTTTAGAAGTTGCAACCGGGTAAGTCCTGCCAATGGGCGGACATCGGAAATATTGCAACTAGATAAAGTTAGCAATTCCAAGTTTGTAGCGTACTCAAGTCCCGTTAAATCGTTTATGGGGTTTTGTTTGGCGCGTAATTCTCGCAGCTCCAGCATTGCCTCGGGAGTAATAGGATGTCCATCAGGAAGGTTGAGAACACTTCGAACAACCTGACGCAAATTAGGACTGGGCATCTCTATCTCTTGCGCGTGGACTGGCACACATAGCGCGACCAATAAAATCAGATAACATGTACGTCTGAACATTGGCGACTCCTTTCAGTGGCGGCTGACACATTCCCATTTTATCAACGTGCGCACGTGCTCTGCAACTGAAAACGGCTCTCTGAGAACCCATGCATGATTTCAGATTGGCGAGCCAGCCCAACATCCGTGCATCAGCAGCGTCGGCGCCCTTCAATCGCCACTGCCTTTTGATAAATCCTCTAGCTCTTGGGTTCGTATCGGAAACAGCAATCGATACTGATTGCATCCAAAGGCGACTTGTGAGATAATATCTATTGGAGACGTTGGCATTCCCCTCTGGTTGTTTTGGACCGCTTAAATCATTGCGACTAAGGATCTTCCAATCACAGATGTATTTTATACTCACCACCAGATTTTGCTTCACCTGATGCCTATGGAAAAACGATTGATCCACCCTATCAAACACGTACCATTACGCCCCTACGTTTTCTTATCGTGAACCAGCGTCGAAAGGAGATTCTCATGAAAGCGATACGGTTTACCATCATCGGTCTGGCGCTCGGTATTGCATTGGGTGCCATGAATCACACCGCCCTCGCGCAAAAGGAAGTCAAGCTTATCGGCGTCGAAGAGGGTGTTTTTAACGACCATTTGTCCGCCGCCATTATAGGGGACTCCGTGATTATCGGGTCGCGCGAGGCAGCCACCGGAACAATATATGCCAATGACCGCGGCGATTGGGAAAGAATCGTGGATCTCCGCGCCAATGACCACAACGCGGAGAATCCGCCCTATCCGTCCTTCGGATGGGCGGTATCTATCGGCGCTCCGCATGACCGCGCCGCGGCGAACGCCGCCATCATCGGAGCGCCAACGCATGGCCGCGAGGGAGGGGTTCTCGTCGGCCAAGGAAACGGGGCAGCGTACATCTTTCGCCGCAGCGGGAGGAACTGGAAGCAGGAGATAAAGCTTGTCCACCCGGATGCAGCAGACGACGACCAGTTTGGATCTGCCGTCTCCCTTTATCGGAACACTGCGGTCGTCGGAGTGTCCAAGGACGATGATTCCGGCAAGAACTCGGGTTCAGCCTTTGTCTATGTGCGGGATATTGAAAGAAAGACTTGGGACATGCAGGCGAAACTCGTGCCCCAAGATTTAGGGGGATCCGACGCTTTCGGCGAGGTTGCCGAGATCTATGACCGCACTGTCGTCGTGGGGGCGCCTAAGCACACACATAACAAGTTAAGATTCGCCGGCGCCGCTTATGTCTTCGTGCGCGAGGGCGACACGTGGGTAGAACAAGCTAAACTCCTTCCGGATGACGCGGCAAAAGCCGCCAATTTCGGAGCTTCCGTCTCGCTAACCGGGGACACCATCATCGTTGGGGCGCCATTGCACGATACCGAGCGCGGCAAAGATGCCGGTGCCGCCTATGTCTTCGTGCGCGAAGGCAACAGATGGAGACAACAGGCGAAGCTGATTGCGGCAGACACGGAGAAGGGAGATCGATTCGGGCACGCGGTTGCCACCACCGGGAAAAGTGCCATCGTCGGGGCACCGTTCCGCCATGAAGGGGAACAGGGCTCGGGCGCCATCTATTCGTTTGTGAATGTGAATGGGGTCTGGCAGGAGAAAGCAAAAGCCAAGCCCGAGAAACCGGAGCCAAAAATCAATTACGGCTCTTGGGTGGTTATGAACGGCGACCTGGTCGTTGTCTCCTCTCATAACAAACGCAGGGATGGCGCCGGAAATGCTCACGGCACGGCAGCCTATGTCTATAATAGTGTACGAGATCTCGGGACGCTGCCCTTTGCCGTCGACCCGTCCGGGTTGAATGTGACCACATTGGGACGAGTCAAACGCACCGCACTGCTGCAGAACTTCCCCAACCCGTTTAACCCGGAGACGTGGCTGCCGTATCGCTTAGGGGCAGACGCTCCTGTCACCCTCCGCATCTACAACGTCCGGGGGCAACTGACCCGCGAGTTGGATCTCGGAGCCCAAAAGGCGGGCAGCTATCTGACGCGAGAAACCGCGGCTCATTGGGACGGCAGAGACGAAGTCGGAGAGACTGTTTCCAGCGGAGTATATTTCTACTCCCTGCAAGCTGGCTCATTTCAAGACACGCGCCGAATGCTCGTTGTGAAATAGGACTGGCTCGTCTTATTTCAACTGAGGATTTTACACTAGGGCTGCGTTGAGCGGATAGCAGTAGCGCATCTTAGTGCGCGCTTCTGTCTGTAGGAGCGATCTCCCGATCGCGATTTCCTACTGCGAGCAAGGTTGTTCTTACGGTTGGTATGTCGTGACAGCTTTAAGGTATCCATCCACGACAGGTCGTTTATTCATGTGAACGAAGGCCGCGAGAGTGTCGCTGTGGCAACATTCTTTGACCGAGAAAACCCATCAAATGAAAATCACAAACGTTGAAGCCATCCCCAGCGCTTCGCCCGGGGCGAATCTGCGCGGCGCGCGAAGCAACTACGTCTACGTCAAAGTTTCGACTGACGAAGGTGTCACCGGATGGGGTGAGTCAACATGCGGACCGTTGTCTGTCGCGAATGTGATTGAGGAAATCGGAGCGACGCTCGTCGGCAAAGAGGCGTTCCGCATTGAGGAACATTGGCAGCGGCTCTATCACCTCTATCACAACGTGCGCGGCGGCGTGATTCAGATGGCGGCGATCAGCGGAATAGAGATCGCCTTATGGGATATCAAAGGCAAGGCGCTTGGCGTTCCCGTATGGCAACTGATAGGCGGCCAGATGCGTGATCGAATCTGGACGTATGGCCGCTTCGATGGGGAAACCCCCGAGTTAGCCGTCGATCGGGCGCTGCGCGAGGTGGATACAGGGCTGACCGCGCTGAAAGGAGACCCCTTCGGTCACCAAGGGTTGTTCATCACACCGGAGGCGGAACGGGATGCCATCGCCAAGGTGAAAGCCGTTCGGGAGGCAGTCGGCGATGATGTCGAACTGTTGGTCGAAGTGCACGGACGGCTCACACCGGCGGCGGCAATCCGCATTGGCAATGCGCTAGAGGAGTTCCGCCCGTTCGTCTTTGAAGAACCCGTGCCGCCCCAAAATGTAGACGCGATGGCGAAGGTCGCCGAAGCCGTAAATATTCCGCTCGCGACCGGGGAGCGGCTTTATACGAAATGGGGGTTTGTCGAGCTTCTTGAGAAACAGGTCGTGGCGATGATTCAGCCGGATGTTTGCCACGCGGGCGGGATCTCCGAGTTGAAGAAAATCGCTGCGATGGCGGAGGCATACTACGTTGGTATTCAACCCCACAACCCCTATGGTCCAGTCAACACCATGGCGGCGCTGCAAGTCGATGTCTGTACGCCGAACTTCATGATTCAGGAGGGAGGGCACGCCCCTTGGTTTGACCAAGTCGTCCTCGGCGAGTTCCCTCGCCAGCAGGAGGGCTACTTTGATGTCCCCACCGCACCCGGCATCGGGGTTGAAATGAACGAGGAAGTGCTGCGAGCAAATCCTCCCGTAGAACAGCGCACGCCCGAGGGCTACCTCCGTGGGGCACCGTGGCACTCGAAGCAGGAAAACCAATGGGTTTGAACCATCATGGTCGTTGCAATAAAGAGTATTACACTTTGAACTTGGGTAGTTCGGTTTGTAGTAGCACGATTCTTAGCGAGTCCTTGTAGGAGCGAGCGATCTCCTGATCGCGACTTCTGATTTCTCGCGACAAACTGCGATCATCAAGTCGCCCATCTCTATTCTTTCATTTCGAATCCAACCGGCTATTCACTCGACTGTAGACTGAAACATGCGCAAATAGTGAATGTCAATTACTTTAGCGCCCTTGACGCATCAACCGAGCGCTGCCTGTCTGATTTCCCCGTCAGCCAAATCTTCTCAACCACCTCACGACCGGTTTCGCACGATTCCGGGAAAGCCGAACACATCGGAACGTCATGAAAAATAAGGGACCGAATGAAAAGGATCCCGGGCTGACACTGCGGTTATTTCTCGTCGCACTTATCTTCATTCCCATCAATACCTATCTCCTCCTCCAGATGGAGTTGGTGCGCTACACCTTTCCCACCTGGATCGTGCCTCTCTCCAACGTCATCTTCACGTTGACGGTGGTGATGGTCGTCAACGCCCTGATACGCCAACTCATGCCGCGCATCGCGCTTCGGCACGGCGAGCTAGCCGTCTTTTACGTGATGCTCAGCATCACCACCACGTTATCCGCCGGCGACATGCTGCAGTCGGTCTTGTCCGCGTTGGGATACGCCTTCTGGTTCGCCACGCCGGAGAACGAGTTCAAGGAGCTGTTCTTTCGCTTTATCCCCCGCTGGCTCACCGTTTCGGATGAAACGGCGCTGCAGGACTTCTATGAGGGCGAATCCACTCTCTATGTTGCCCACTACTTGAAAGTGTGGATACCGGTGGTATTGGCATGGCTGCTGTTATTCGTGGTGCTCGCCTTCAATTTTCTGTGCCTGAACACCATCCTGCGGCGTCAGTGGACGGAACACGAACGGTTAACCTATCCCATCGCCCAACTGGCGCTGGAGATGACCAGCCCTACTGCCGGGTTCTTCCGCAACAAGCGGATGTGGATGGGATTTGGCATCGCCGGAGGCATCTGCTTGATTAACGGACTGAGTTTTATTTTACCCGACGTGCCGACCATCCCGGTCAAGCGCAGATATTTCGTCTTCGACGAGGGACCTTTGGCGCTGTTTTCCGACTACAGCGACCTGATACGCATCTCGTTCTATCCCTATGCCATTGGCATCCTGTTCTTAATGCCGCTGGAAATGCTTTTTTCCACAGCGTTCTTTTGCGGCTTGAACCGGGTCGAACACGCGCTGGGGAGAGTCACGGGGTGGGACAACATAGCCCGATACCCTTTTCTAAAAGAACAGATACTCGGCGGCTTTTTCGGGCTATGCGTCATCCTGTTCTGGGTGGGCAGAGGGCACTTCGCGCTTGTACTCAAGCGCGCCTTAGGTCGGGGCGGCAATGCGGACGACTCTGGGGAGCCGCTGCCCTACCGGGCGGCGGTGTGGGGGCTCTTGAGTGGGCTTGCTCTGCTGGGGTTCCTGCTCTACAAGGCTGGCATGACATTCTGGGTGGCGGCTACGTTCGGTATCCTGTTCCTGATTTCGCCACTCGTGATGACCCGCCTACGTGCGGAAGCGGGGCTGTTCGCCTGTTTCGGGTACGCACCGCAGGTCATGCTGCGGAGGTGGGTGGGCCACCGGCGGCTCGGGCACCAGAACCTGACATCGTTGGCAGTGTTGTTCTTCAACAGCGAGAACCGACCGCACCAGATGCCCCACCAGTTGGAAGGTTTCAAGATTTCGGGGCAGACCAATCTTTCCCACCGGCGGATGTTTTTGGCTATCTTGCTTGCCACGGTGCTGGGGGTGATTGCCGCATTTTGGATTCAACTCCATCTTTACTATGAGCACGGGGCTGCCTCCGGCTACTTTGGTCCAGGGGCGCTGAGGTCGGGCCGGCGGTGGTTCACCCGGCTGCGGGACTGGATATACTACCCCATGGACACGGATTGGCTGGGGGTGACGTTCATGGGGGTGGGCTTTTCCGTGATGATGGTGCTGGCGTATCTGCGCTCGCGTGTGCTTTGGCTGCCGCTGCATCCGCTGGGGTTTGTCATATCGGGCAGTGGAGAGTTGGCGCTGGACATGTGGGTGCCGCTTGTCATCTGCACGGTAGCCAAATGGATCATCCTCAGACACGGCGGCATCCGCAGCTACCGGCGCGCGGTGCCCTTCTTCCTCGGGCTGGTGCTGGGAGATTTCCTGATTGGCAGCATCTGGAGCGTGTTGAGCATCGCGTTGAATGTGACCATGTACCAGTTCTATCCCTAACCGACGGGACAGGCTCTCGAAGTTTGGACAAATCCACCATTGGTGATGGATTCTTCACTACGCAATACCCTTCGCAGCTTTTGCAAGCCCCAGAGGGATCAAGCGAACGGATAGTGAGCGATCAAGTGACCGGTTAGGGAACGCGATAGAAATCCCATAGAGATCCTGAAGGTGTATAGAAACCCAGAACCTAGAGCACCTAAGCTCAGCGGGGCGACAGGTACATTACAAAATAGGCTTTCCCATCTCGCTCAATCAGGCTCTACACGAACTTCCAATTCGATGAATTCGGTTGACGCAAAGTCAGAATACGAGTAGAATCCGCTCCATGTAGCACCAGGATAGAAGACAAAATCTTCCGCATCCGACGAACCGTCAACTAGCCTTCAACCGTAACGTATCGTACAACAGTGACGCATGCAAAATGCCGTGGAAAAGATAAACCAAGCCGAACCTTACGCGATACCGACGCCGCACCAGACGTTTTCAAGCACCCTTGCCGAGCAGTTGGAGGAACTGAAGACAAACGAGCTGATGATTCGTTTCGCCAAATCGCGCGAACGACTGGCGGCGGACCGGTATCGCCCGGCGTATCACTTTGTCAGCCCGGAAAGCTCGATGAACGATCCCAATGCCATCGTTTTCTGGCGTGGACGTTGGCATCTATTCTTTATCGCTATGCCGCCCGACGAATTCCCCGATCCGGCAGATATCCCGAAACGCTGGTATCGGACAAGCATTGGGCACGCCGTCAGCGATGACCTTGTGCACTGGAAAGATCTGCCCTACGCGATCAATCCGGGGATAGAGAAGGCGTGCTTTTCGGGCGGCATGTTGGTCGAGGACAATCGCGTAATCTCGTTCTATCCCGGCATCGAAGCGGGTCAGATGGTCGCCGTGTCGGATGATGCGCTGCTGCTGAATTGGAAGAAGCGTGGCCCCGTGAACTCCAGCCGCGGCGATTCGTGTATCTGGAAAGAGGGTGACACCTATTACGGTTTGACCGGAACGAGAATCAAGTATCTTCCGGATGCGTGGTGGCCCCAGATGAAGGTGTGGGCGACGAAAGATTTGGATTCGTGGGAAGAGTTGGGAAACTTCATCCTTCACGACAAAACGCCGCTTACCGCCCGCCAAGACGAAGGAGCCTGCCCCGATTTCAGGCGTATCGGCGATAAGTATATCCTGAGTTTTTTCAGCCATACCAACGGCGGTCAATACTTCTTGGGCGATTACGACAACAAAGCTCACCGTTTCATACCGTATCATCACGACCGCTTCAACCACGGCACCGTCGCGCCGGGCGGTGTCCACGCGCCCCGCATGGGGGAAGACAGCAAAGGCGGCATCTTTAACATCCTTAACATTAACCACGGCTTACTAAGTGACGATTGGGACCATGTGATGTCGCTCATGCAGCGGCTGACGCTCGGTCCGGACAACTTGCTTCGAATCGAGCCGGTAGCCGCCGTCGCGTCCCTGCGTCGGAAGCACCAGCACGTCGAGGAAATGGCGATGCCAGCCAACGAAGAAATTGTCCTGCAGGGTATCGCCGGTAACACCATTGAGTTGGAGGTGGAGATCGACCCGCAGAATGCGCGTTGGGTGCAGCTCAATGTGTTACGATCGCCGGACGCAGAGGAGCAGACATCTATCACTTTTTACAACTACGATAGGAAAATGTCTCGTACAGGTGCAATTTATGACACGCCGGGGGTCGTCTGTCTCGACAACTCGCGTTCGACAACGCTTCCCGATGCGTGGGTTAGGCCGCCCGAACGAGCCGAGATGCGGCGAGGAACCGAGCCGTTGAAGCTGCGCATCTTCATTGATCGCAGCGTCGTCGAAGTGTTTGCCAACAGCAAGCAATACCTGGCTATGCGCGTCTATCCCGAACGGGCAGACAGTGTGGGGGTGTCCCTGCTTGCACAGGGACAGGATGCCGTCTTGAAGCACCTAAATGCCTGGCAGATGAAGTCAATCTGGGAATAGCGATGTTCTTGGTATTAGCTGTATATGACGCTCTGACTCCACACTTTAGAAAGAAAGGACGCATTACAACGAAGTCATGGTAAAACTCACGCCCAATGAAATCCGATTCTTTAGAGATGAGGGTTATGTCGTCAAACGCAGGGTCATGGACGAGAATCTGATGGCGCAGGCGCGCGCGAGAATGTGGGATAAACCTCCGCCCGGAATCGACCGAAACGACCCGAACACATGGCGCGGCCCGATTCAATCGCCCGAAGACAGGAAAAAACTCCCAAGACTGCCTGAGACAGACTATAAGTTTGACGGTTGGGCTTTGCCCAATCCTCCGTCGCATAACGATGAATATTCCACCGTGGATGGTACGTCGTGGAAATATCGGACTATCGGTACCGAGAACTTCTTGGTGCGTTTGATTCTCACGGATTCATCCATCTGGGGCATGGCTGAGCAGCTGCTAGGCAAAGGAAGTCTTGCAGTCCCGACTCGCACCCGTGGTATCTATTGCCGCTTTCCGCAGCGAGATATTCCCGTGCAACCTCTCAAATCCCATACTGACGGCCATGAGTTTCATTTGGGCGTGCTTGGGTTCATTGATGACGTGCCCGCAAACGGCGGCGGATTCACTATCTGGCCAAAGAGCCACCGCGTTTTCTATTATCAGCATCTCACGCAGTATGGAGGGGACAAGGCTGACACGTACGATGAACACTATGATCTGCTTAAGGAGCAAACAGCCACCGAGTGCTGCGGTGAAGCCGGGGATATTATATTTTTTCATCATAGGCTGGCTCACGCCGGAAACCCGCCCAACTATTCTCTCGAGATTCGCAAAGCTATAATCGGGGATCTGGTGAAAAAGGACCTCAAGGACAGGCTGGATGAGCCGCCTTGCGAGAACATGTGGCGAGACTGGCCCGGGATACCTATGGATGGATAATTAGACTCAGTGCACTTGATAGCATCTGCGTCCCCATGCGCATCACCTGCAGCGTAGTATTGACCGCAAGAAAAGCGTAAAGCCAATCTACGGCGAATCGAACCATCTCCACACTTTGGAAGAAAGGATGGGATACAGCGGCGTTATGGTAAAACTCACTCCCGATGACATCCGATTCTTTAGAGATGAAGGCTATGTTATCAAACGCAAGGTCATGGATGAGAATCTGATGGCGGAGGCGCGCGATAGACTGTGGGACAACCCGCCGCCCGGTATAGACCGAAACGACCCGAACACGTGGCGCGGCCCCATTCAAGCACCTGAAGACAGGGAAAAACTCCCAAGATCGCCTGAGACGGACTATCTATTTGACGGTTGGACCATACCCAATCCTCCGTCGCATAACGATCAATATGGCGCCGTGGACGGCATTTGCTGGAGATATCGGACACTCGGCATCGAAAAATTCTTGGTGCGAATGCTTCTCACGGATCCATCCATTTGGGGGATGGCAGAACAGTTACTGGGCAAAGGATGGCTTGCAGTGCCATCTCGTACCCGCGGTATCTATTGCCGATTTCCCCAGCGCGATATCCCCGTGGAACCTCTCAAACCCCACACCGATGGTCATGAATTCCATTTGGGCGTGGTTGGATTTATAGATGACGTGCCCCCGAACGGCGGCGGTTTTACCATCTATCCAAAGAGCCACCACGTCTTCTATTATCATCATCTGACGCAATATGGACGGGACAAGGCTGACACGTACGAAAAGCACCACGATATGCTAAAGGAGCAGACTGCCACGGAATGCTGTGGAGATGCGGGGGACATTGTTCTTTTTCATCACAGACTGGCGCACGCGGGGAACCCGCCGAACCATTCTCTCAAGATTCGTAAAGCTGCGTTAGGGGATCTGGTGAGAAAGGACCTAAAGGACAAGCTGGATGAGCCGCCCTGCGAGAACATGTGGCGAGATTGGCCCGGGATACCGACGATTGAATGATTAGGTTCTGTTGACATTTCATCGGCGTACGGACAAGCCAGCCCTGCTCCTCCTGCGATTGAAGATACTCCGCAAATCGTAAGGGATTTCTACCGCCTTCGCTATTCGCTCAATTGGTGGTTGGGTTTCCCAACCCATTGGGCGAGGCAACCTCGCCCCTACGAATTTTGTACGCTCACGGCGCTGTGCATTTGTTATTCCACATCCCCTCAGCCCGTAAATTGGGTTGAGCAACGCGAAACCCAACTGTAGGAGATCAACTGACTGAATAAGGAAGGCGATAGAGTTCCCCCTCCCGGTCGCGATTTAATAGGATCGTAGGAGTGAATAACGATCAACCGACCATATAGGATCAACGGAGCGAACAGCGACAGCGACAGCGATAACAATCACACAGTAAATCCTGTGCGATAGATATCCCTTTCCAACTGTACCTACGAGACTGGATGAATATCGATTCGGTTAGGAAACCGAACCTACCGTCGAGCTTGAAGAAGCCAATCTTCCGCTCGGGTCGTCTCCGATAATCGCAAGAAGGCGATACACCAGCAGGCTCGCCTCCGCTTGAGTCAAGACCGTTCCCTCTGAGCCGGTCCCGCTGCCCCCACTCAACTCCGCCGAAAGACCCACCGCCAATTCGGTATCGCGGTAGTCAAGTTCCCTCTTCAATAGGGCGCGGAATCGGTCCGCGGTAATCGCAATCTGATCCGCCTTTTCCGCCTCCGCGATCTGCCGCGCACAGTTCGCTGCGTCGTGCGAACCATCCATCAGGCTCCCGAATGCGCTTGCCCAGATTTCCCCCGTCGCGTTGGTGAGTGGGTGGTCGGGCCTCGAATTGTACGAGCTGAAAAATCCCTTGGTTCCGAGGAACTGGATGGCGGATACCCATGGCGCATCGTTCGCCATGTCGAATTCGTTGAAAAACGTCAGCATGACCCGGTTTTCGACGAGCCTGCGCTGCAGCGCTTCGATCTCGATGTCCGCCGGCGCAATCCCCGATTCAAGCGCCAAAGCCGCGGCGTGCCCGGCAGTTTCCGCGATGTGCATGCAGCAGGGTTCCACCCTGATGGTACCCCAAGCCACGTGCGTCGCGGAAACCGCCAAACCCATTATCAGATTGTCGATGTCATTTGGGAGGAAGGAACGGTAGGGGATCTGGGATGGTCGTGTGTACTCGGACAGGCTGGTAAACCCGTCACCCTCGGCGCCGCGAATGCGCTCCGGAGTACAATCGTGAGAGTCCATCAGCCATTCCGCGATAGCGACCGCATCACCGTGCACCGGCGCTCGGTCGAGACCGACGCCGATACAGGCGTCGCTCTCGCGCATGACATAACGGCCGATGATGCGTCTCCCTTCCCGCAAGTAAAACTCGTGCGGGAAATGTCCGTTGTCGGCGAATTCGTCCGCCGGGAGCGCCCATCTCAACGCCTCCCCGCGAATCTTCTCCGGCACGGCGTCGTCGTGTTGCAGGAAAAAGAGCAGACCGAGGGCGAAATCGCGGTGCCGTTTAATGATTGCTTGACGCGTCTCCCGGTCCCCATCGGGAAAATCGTCGACACCGCCGGGGATGGCGGCGGCATTCCAATCGCACTTTGAACCCGGTATCGGAATCACGCCCGGAAACGCCGTAAGCGGATAGTTCAACAAACCGCTCTTGATACGATACGGATGGAGCGGGCCCTCTTCAGGGCCGCCTTCTATGATCGGCAGGAACTCCCGCCGGTCATACCCATCAGGCGGTTCAACCGGGATCTGGTTATCGGGGTCGGAACTCAGGCAGACGCGAAAATTGGCGGCTTGTACCGCATCATCGCCCTCTCCCGTGCTCTCGGAAAAGATCTCCTGCGTGGTTCCCCACCACGCAGGAGATTGAGATCGCCGCGCCGCGCCGCTCGAGGCCATTGCAAGGCTTCGTCGCTGCCGTGGGAGAAATTCGCCTCGTTCCCGCTGCGCTTGACCCAAATTTTCCCGGCATAGATTTCGTTGAATTCACTGCGGCCTTCGCGACCGACGCGATAAGGCACACCGGCGAGAGCGGCAATGTCAGATTCGTAGGTCGCGTCGATAAAGACCCGGGCGCTGACGCGCATGGGAGTTCCCTCGGCAAGGGAATGGAATAATACGGACAGTATCTCTCTGCCGGCGCGCTCCACCGCGTCCGGAAGATACTCCCGAACCACCCGGATCCTGTTTTCCGCTGCCACCAATTCCTCGAACATCCGTTCGGCGATGTGGGGCTCCCAAGTGTAAGCGCCTTTGTACCGCCCACCGCCGAAAGGCCCGCTTTGCGAAGTCCGGTAATCCTCCGTATCCTCACCGTACGTCTTCCGGTAATGAGTGCGAATCTTCTCCAACCACTCCTCCTGGATGGGGGCGCGATACCCATCATACATGGTGTCCCAGCAACTCAAGCCGTTCGATAGTACACCACCGAGATGACGATAGGCGGAGACAAGGATGACGCGTCCTCCTTCACGTGCAACTCTTACGGCGGCTGTGATTCCCGCCGGAGTTCCGCCCGCGACACATACATCGCAGTTTTCGATAGTCTCCATTTTTTGCGTTAGTTCCGTCACTTTTATACAAATTTTGGTAGGGGCGATCAACTGAGTGGATACGGAGCAGGACTTGCTATCGCCTTCGCTATCCGCTCAGTTGATCGATAGAGATCCATTTCCAACCGCACCGACTAGACTGGAAAAATGCCGGTTCGGTTAGTAAACCGAACTTACCGCAGTGTATCAATGATTATTGGCTTTACTACAAAAAATATGTGTTGTAGAGAATCTGGCACGCCTCTCCACGTGTCAGGGCTGCATTGGGGGTGGACGTATGGAGGTTGGATGTATCGATGTCCCGATTTTCCGTCTGAGACCGCAGGTGTGCACAGAAGGTATCGCCTGTTATTGGCTTGCCGGCTGAAAGCGTGGAGAGCTTTCCCGCAAACTCATTGGCTTCTAGCGTGCCATCGATCAGTTGAATCAAACCGCTGATCCAGTGATCTGCCGTGCGCTCATCAAGGTCATCCTGAGGACGTGCGTTATAGGTGTCGAAGAAGCCTATTGTGCCAGCCCACTGCACGGCGGCGTTGTACGGATAATCGTCGTCGAGTGCGATATCGTTGAGGAAGGTGAGCATTGATTTGTGTTCAGCCAGGGTGTGCTGGAGTGTCTGTACGTCGATGTCGGCAGGGGTTTGATTGTTGTTGATGGCTTGGACGGCCCCCCACGCCGCGGATTCGGCGATTTGCATCCAGGTAGGTTCCAGGCGGATGGCGCTTTGACCGAGGTGGCTGGATGAGAGGCAGACGGGCACAAGCAAGTTGTCGACTTCGTTTGCCAGCAGGCTGCGATAGGACACTTGACCCGGGACGGTCTGCTTGTGCAGCATGACTTTACCTTCGTCTCGGCTGTCTTTGACCCGTTCGGGATGGCAGGCATGCACGTCCGTGTACCATTCGCAGATGGCAATGCTGTCGGTGTGAATAGGCGCTCGGTCGATGCCTTCGGCAGGGCGAACGTCGTGCTCGGTGAAGATGTAACGGCCTTCGAGGCGCCTGGCTTCGCGCACGTAGATTTCCCAGGGCATGTGATTGTTGTCGGCAAATTCATCTTTTGCGAGGCCCCATTGCGCAAAGACTTCGCGCTTGTCTTCAGGGGCATCGGGATCGTTTTGAAAGAAATACATGATACCCACGGCGATGTTCCAGAAGTCGCGCAAGATCCGCTGACGGACCTGCCAATCGCCGTGTACGTAGTCGGTGGCGCCTTCGATGAGCTGAGGCCGATTCCAATCGCTCTTGTTGTTGGGGAATTCCCCGCCGCCTCTTCCCCGGTCGGGCGTGTTTACTTCGAGCGTTTGAAGGAGCGCCTTGATTCGCTCCGGATCGTAGTCCTCCGGTGGTAACGGTTTGACTTGATTGTCCGGATCACTGCTGAGCGCGGTGCGGAAATTCATGGCTTGCACTGAGCCGTCAGCTTCGCCTGTGCTTTCGGGCATAATGGTTTCCATTACGCCGCCGAATTGTCGCAGGTTTAGCGACGCGGCGATATCAATCATGCGTCGTTCGGAGACGGGAAGTTCGTCGGTGAAACGCATGAAGATGCGGCCGGCATGAGGCTCATCGAATTCGCCTCTTGATTCTCTGCCGACACGATACGCGACGTCAGCCAGGGACAAGAGATCGCCCTCATAGGAGGTGTCGACGAATATGTCGCCCGCGGCGCAAAAACTCTTGTCGCCGTTCATTTCGGTAAATGTGACGGCTGTAATCAGGCGGTCGGCTTGTTCGACGTGGGTGGGATAATGGCTTTTGATGAGCGTGATGTTCAGTTCGCCTTGAACCATTTCTTCGGCGAGTTTTTCAAAGACGCCGGCTTCGTATTTGCCGTTGGAGTGACCGGTTTCGCCGGGCAGACAGGCGGCGTATTGCGGCGAGTCTTCGCCATAGTTGCTGCGGTAATAATCGAAAATGGACTGGCGCATTTCATTGTAGATGGGTGTGCGCCAACCTTCGTAGAGCGTGTCCCAAATACCCAAGCCATTGGCAGGCAGCCCCCCGATGTGTGGAGTGTGATTGACGAGCAGGACGGTCAGGCCTTCGCGAGCGGCGCGCACGGCACAGGCGATGCCGGCGGGGGTGCCGCCGTAGATGACGAGGTTGTAATTGTGCTCAGACATTGGATTCCTTTGCAGTCGTTATTGTTGCGTCACACCAGCTACTTGTAGGAGCGACCTCCCGGTCGCGAGCAGAGATCGCTCCTACAAGTAGGTGGTCGATATAACCTTGAACAATCATATGGCTTAATGCCCTGCTTGACATGTTGAATCATGGATTGGCATAACCATAGAGAGCGGTCACTATTTCTGCCCGGGGAACGGCTTGCGAATATCGTAACGCCCCTCCTCGAGAACCGGCAATGTGCCGTCTGCTACCATCAACTCCAGTGGCGACTCCCTGGTTTCGAGCGGCATGGTGACCACGTTCTTGATACGCAGCGACTCATATATCGCCATCAGGATCTCCACGGTATACCGCGCCTGCCGTCCGCTGCTCCGGTGCTCGGGAACCTTGCCCTCCATCCAATCCGTCAATTCCCGGTACTGGTTGGTCTCCTCCGGGGGCGGCTGAATCGTTTGCCAACCGCTCGCCTTCTCACTCTGGAGCAGAATCTCGCCGTCCCCGCCCTGTTTGATTTGACCCTCGGTGCCGGTTATGAGAGATATCGGCACGATCGGCTCGGGCAAGTCACTCTCGTATAGACCCCGAGCGCCGTCCTCAAAGCAGACCAACCCCACGCACAGATCCTCGCACCGGCTGCGGCGCTCCCATCGATCGGTGGTGCGCGACGTTTGCCCAATCACCCAAAGTGTCTCCGGATCGGATAGAATGTACCGCCACCTATCGATGACATGTGTGCCTATGTTGAGCAATCCCGCCCGCGGCTTTGTCCGATCGTAAAACATCGTCGGTTGGCCAATGGCGCCGTCAGCCACCAGTCGTCGAATTTCGGTGCGTGGCGGGGTGAACCGGGATTGATGCCCGATGGCGAGCTTCGCGCCGTTGCGTTCGCACGCCTCGATCATGTCATCGGCTTCGCCCAAAGACGCCGCCATCGGTTTTTCACCGATGATGCCTTTGATTCCGGCGTTCGCAGCCGCGATGGTAATTTCGGCACGAATCCCCTGCCATGTCGGGATGCTGACGATATCGAGATCCGCGTTTCTAAACATCTCGTTATAGTCGGTATAGACTGTCGGAATGGAAAACTCATCGGCAACCTTCTGTGCCATCTGTTCGTTGATATCCGCCGCCGCGACAAGCTCAGCCGCCGGATGTTCTGTCCAGGCGCGTGAATGGTGGCGTCCCATGCCTCCGCAGCCCACGACGCCAACTCGATACGTTATTCCCATCACTCTGTTCCTCCTTCGCTAGATGCCACAATGTGGCGGGTGTTGTTGCTTGAGTATTGACAATCATCAAGCTACCAATCAAACAGAAAATCGTAAATCAATCGACGTTCACGCTGGCTTTGCCGGACCTCCTCCTCCAGCCGGGTGGGGTCCCATTGAGATAATAGCCGCGCCTCCAGCGTCTCACGAACGTCCCCATAGGCGGGATTCTCACCTAGGTCGTCCAATTCACCCGGATCATCTTGGAGATCGTAAAGCTCGACGCGGTCGCCGAGGCAGAAGTTGAGCTTGAATCGGCCCTGCCGAATCATAGCCAGCGG
>JAAXGF010000099.1 GCA_012267605.1 Alphaproteobacteria bacterium
CATGCCGTAACCGGGAACGATGATCACCTTGGCCGCGTTCTTCAGCACGAAGGCCGCGTCCTCGGCGCTGCCCGCCTTGACGTGGCGCTCGCCGCCAGTCGCCGCACGCGGCATGGCCGCCCTCGGCGCCGAAACCGCCGAGGATGACGCTGAAGAACGACCGGTTCATCGCCCGACACATGATGTAGCTAAGAATCGCGCCCGACGATCCGACCAGCGCACCGGTAACGATCAACGTCTCGTTTTCGAGGGTAAAACCGATGCCGGCGGCCGCCCAGCCTGAATACGAGTTGAGCATCGAGATCACCACCGGCATGTCGGCACCGCCGATGGGAATGATGAGCAACACACCGAGCAGGAGTGCCAAAATAATCACGGCCCAAAACAGCCACGGGAGCTGCAGCACGCAAAACGATACTGTGTCGGCGGTGACGATGCAGGCGATAACGATGTTTAAAGCGTGCTGCGCTGGGAACACGACAGGTGTGCCGCTGACCAAACCCTGGAGTTTTAGGAACGCCACCACCGAGCCAGAAAAGGTGATCGCGCCAATAATCATTCCTAAGCTCATTTCGATGGCGCTCGCGAGCTTGATGTCTCCCGGCGTACCAATGCCGTATGCTTCGGGGGCGTAGAATGCGGCGGCGGCGACGAGCACGGCCGCTAAGCCAACGAGGCTGTGGAAAGCCGCGACGAGCTGGGGCATTGCGGTCATCGGAATACGCACGGCTATGACCGTTCCGATGGCCCCGCCAATAGCGAGCCCGGCAATGATGGTTATGAAATCGAGTACGCCCGGCGCCAGCAGGGTGGTCCCCACCGCGATAGCCATGCCGGCGATGCCGTAAATGTTCCCCGCGCGTGCTGTGGTCGGCGACGAAAGACCGCGCAACGCCATGATGGAACAAATGGCGCTGACCAAGTAGGCGAGGGTGGCGACGTTTTCCGACATACCCTATTGCTTCTTCTTGAACATGCTGAGCATTCGCTGAGTGACGGTAAAGCCGCCAAAAATATTGACCGCTGCAAGAACCACCGCGAGGAAGCCGAAAACCTTGGACAAATTAAAATCTGCGGGCCCGGCGGCGATCAGCGCGCCGACGATGATGACGCTCGAAATCGCATTTGTGACCGACATAAGCGGCGTATGGAGGGCCGGGGTAACGCTCCAGACCACGTAATAGCCGACGAAAACTGCCAGGACAAAGATGAAAAGGCGGTAGACGAAAGGGTCGGCGGCGAGAGATTCCATGGTCTAATCCGATACCAGGTTTGGATGCACGACGGCACCGTCCCGGGTGAGCAATGCGCCGCTGATAATCTCATCTTCCCAGTCAATGGCCAGTTCGCCGTTTTCCTGGTTGATGATCAAGCTGAGAAAGCTCAACAGATTGCGGGCATACAAGGCCGAGGTATCGATGGCCACCTGGGCGGGAAGGTTGACCGGTCCAACGATGGTGACACCACCACGCGTCGTGGTCTGGTTAGGTTGGCTGCCCGCGCAGTTGCCGCCGGCCTCGACCGCCAAATCCACCACGACAGAACCAGCCCGCATATCGTCGAGCATGGCCTCGGTAATGAGCCTGGGTGCCGGCTTGCCCGGTATCAACGCCGTAGTAATAACGATGTCGGTCTTCTTGAGCGTTTCGTGGATTAGATCGGCTTGGCGGCGCTGGTAATCGGCGCTCATTTCCTTGGCGTAACCGCCCAAATCCTCTCCCCCCTCGTCCTCGTCGGTGGGGACCTCGATAAATCTTGCGCCAAGACTTTCTACTTGCTCCTTGACGGCGGGACGAACATCAAAGGCCGAAATCACGCCGCCAAGACGGCGCGCCGTGGCGATCGCCTGGAGACCGGCGACGCCTGCGCCCAGCACCAGGACGCGGGCCGGGGCAATGGTGCCAGCCGCCGTCATCATCATCGGGAATATGCGTCCGAAAACCGTGGCCGCCACGACAGCCGCTTTGTATCCGGCGATGTTGCTCTGGGAGGATAATGCGTCCATAGGCTGGGCCCGGCTGATGCGCGGGATAAATTCCATGGCGAAAGCGGTAACACCGCGGCTGGCGTAGTCGTCGATTCGCGGGCGTTCGCCATAAGGATCCAACAGGCCGACGAGGACACCGCCCGAGTTCATCATCGCCATCTCGTCGGGCCCTTCGTCGCCGGCACCGAGGAGGCCCCGAACCTTAAGAACCACGTCCGCCTGGCCCAAAACGTTCGCAACATCGCCGCTAATTTCTGCACCGGCGTCGGCCAATTCTGCGTCCGATAGCGCCGCATTCGTGCCCGCACCGCTTTCGATGGCGACGGAAACACCCATGGCCGAAAGCTTCTTCACCATGTCGACGGATACCGCGACACGCCGCTCCCCCGCGCGCCGCTCCTTGGGTATGCCGATTCGCACGCCAGCCATGCCGCCCCGTGAAAAGTCCTCCGATTTCGCGCTAGCCCATCTTCGCGTGAGGCTATCTTCAGGTGAGGTATTTCATTCGGGAAGCGTAAAATCAATAACTGGATTTTCTAAAATTGTCCGCGACCGGTCTCGATACTCTGGCTTTGGCGTGCTGACAGCAAAGACGTTCCCCTCTGGTAACACGGTGTGCAGCAGACATCGGGTCCGAAAAAATTCATCGAGAGCCGGGAAAAAAGTGGTGGTGAAGCCAATTGTGGGTGGGTGACGAGCGGAACTCGCAGCCGCCTAGCGCAAGGAAAGCTGGGCGGCTGCTTTGGCATGGACGACGTGACCCGCGCCGGTCTAGGAGGAGCGTAGCCCTAGACTCCGTCCAACGCCTTCACCGTAATTTGGGTCGGTCTTTCGGCAGTTCGCAACATGGCGATGTTGAATTTCCGGTGTCGCACCGGCAATTGCACGGGCCGTGTTTTCGAAAAGCCTTTGTTGCGCATCCGGCGTCATGAGGCGAAACAGGTCACCGGCTTGCGAGAAATAGTCGTCGTCGTCCTCGCGGAAGTTCCAGCGATCGGCCGCGCCATTGATAGCAAGAGGCGGTTCCGAAAAATCGGGTTGCTCTTGCCACTCGCCTTTGCTGTTCGGCTCGTAGCCGATGCGACTTCCGGCGTTGCTGTCGACGCGCATTTGACCGTCCCGATGATAGGAATGGAAAGGGCAGCGCGGCGCGTTGACGGGAATCTGATGGTGATTCACCCCGAGCCTGTAGCGTTGCGTGTCTCCATAAGAAAATAATCGACCTTGCAACATCTTGTCGGGAGAGAACCCGATCCCCGGAACCACATTGGCCGGATTAAACGCGGCTTGCTCGACGTCGGCGTGGTAGTTGTCCGGATTGCGGTTGAGCTCGAGGATACCGACTTCGATCAACGGATAATCGTCGTGCGGCCAAACCTTGGTCAAATCGAACGGATGGATACGGTAGGTCTCAGCATCCTTTTCCGGCATGACCTGCACGCAGAATCGCCATTGCGGAAAATCGCCGTTTTCGATGGCATCGTAAAGATCGCGCTGATGGCTCTCTCGGTCGTTCGCGATGAGCGCGGCGGCCTCTTCGTCAGTGAGGTTCTTGATCCCTTGCTTGGTCTTGAAGTGAAATTTGACCCAAAAGCGCTCGTTGTTACCGTTGATGAAGCTGAAGGTATGGCTACCGTACCCGTTCATGTGGCGATATGTGTACGGAATGCCTCTGTCGCCCATCGTGTACGTGATTTGATGAAGGGCTTCAGGTAGCAGGGTCCAAAAATCCCAGTTGCTCTCGGCACTGCGAAGATTCGTGCGCGGGTCGCGTTTTACTGCGCGGTTGAGGTCGGGGAATTTCAGCGGATCGCGCAAGAAGAATACCGGCGTATTGTTCCCGACGACGTCCCAGTTCCCTTCCTCAGTGTAGAATTTTACTGCGAATCCCCGGATGTCCCGTTCAGCGTCGGCCGCGCCACGCTCTCCCGCGACGGTCGAAAACCTCAAGAATACGTCGGTCTTCTTGCCGACCTCGGAGAAGATCTTGGCCTTCGTGTAACGGCTGATGCCGTTGGTCACGGTAAACGATCCGAACGCGCCGGAGCCTTTGGCATGCATGCGGCGCTCAGGGATTACCTCGCGGTCGAAGTGCGCCAATTTTTCAAGAAACCAGACGTCCTGGAGCAGCATCGGTCCGCGCGCACCGGCGGTCATCACGTTCTGATTGTCAGCTACCGGCGCTCCGGCGGCCGATGTCAAATGCGGGTGTCTAGACACGGTCATCTTTTTTTCCTTCCTAAATGCGGTTGGGAGCGCCGCCGACCGAACAAGCGGTACGACATTCATGATCTTGAAATCTCGACCTCATTGGCTAGTTCGTTCGGCGTTCACTTCGGTTGTCGATAGGAAGCGTACTGATTTGAAAATAATTTGAGAAACGAATAAATTCAGCTAATAAATCGAGTATTCCGATTAGCCGCATCTATTCACGTGAGG
>JAAXGF010000250.1 GCA_012267605.1 Alphaproteobacteria bacterium
CACCTTCAGGGTTACCTGGAGTCGAGTCGCTCCCATCGCTTCGGCGGCTTCACGATACCGATCGGGCACCGCCTTGAGGGCGTCTTCAGCGATTGACGTCATGATTGGGGCTGCCATCAGCCCCAATATTACGCCGGCATTCAGAATATTGAGACCGATGGGGATGTCGAAGGTATCGATCAGTAGTGGGTTTATCAGGACCAGTCCGACAAACCCCCAGACCACCGAAGGAATTGCAGCCAGGAGCTCAACTAAAACCTTGAGGATTTCACGCGTTTTGCCCTCTGCGAATTCGGCGATGAACACTGCGGCACCGATGGAGAATGGAATAGCGAGTATCATGGCGAGGCCCGTGACACTTGCCGTTCCGGCTATCAGGGCAAGGATTCCGTAGGTTTGGCGCCATTCCGAGGTGGGCCGCCAGCGGGGTGAACCAAAAAACTCTGTGAAATCAAACGGACCAAGGATGAACCCCAGGCCCTCCTTGGTGACGAAAAGAAAGATTCCGACAATAAATACGATGGCGGACGCACCGCACGCGAATACGACGAACTGGACCACTTTGTCGACGTACCAGTCGACATTGCGTCGATCGAATTCGTCACTGGGCGCTGCTGCGATTCCGTTTTCGTGAAGGCTGGAATCGACCGTCCGGTTAACTTTAATCGGTGTGTTCCCCGCTCAAGATTTCCATGAGATCGGATAGGTGGACGGTAATTTCGCGATACATCTCAGCGAATACTTCACTTGCACGCGACGGGTCCTTTTCGATCGGAGGTTCGCCCACGTCCCAATCGAGAAATACGGTGCGAAACGGTTGTTGGTCAAGGTACGAATCGACGGGACCCTGCAAACTCACAATGACGCTGTAGCGCGGTAAATCCGTTGAATGCGATTCGAGGGACTGTGGTTTGTGACTCCCTGAATCCAGGCCGTGTTCCTCCATGAATTGGCTCAACCCTCGGTGCAACGCGGCGCCGCGGCGCCGGCCAGCACTTTCGAAAATTGCGCGGTTGGTAAATGCGCGACGACCGATGGCCTCAGCCAATTGACTCTGGCATGTGTTTTCTTCGTCCAGGAACAAGATACGGTGAACCTTAAAGTCCTTCGTTTTTCCGCTCACCGCGAACAGAGTTTGCTCGCAAATATTTTTCGCCCTGTCGCCAACCCGCTTGATCATGTTCATGGTCACGAACAAGTAAAGAATATCCTTGATCTCCGCCCGCTGCCGGTCGCCTTCCTTTACGAAATCGGCGAACGCCATATCTCTCTCTCGTTTGACTTGACTTGCCATCTCCATTGTGCTGCGAGCTAACTTAGCGTTTTTTTCTCTGTAAGCCTTCAGGGCTTGCTGTAGCGAAGTGTGCGCATGATTTGCGATCATCTCCAATTCGTTCTTTAAAATGCCCTTGGGGCCATCGCGAAGCTGAATGCACTCACGTGCGATGGTTACTGCATAGTCACCAATTCTTTCGAGCTCGTTGGCCAGACGCAGAACCGACGAAACCTCACGCAAATGGCCGGCGGACGGCAGGTGCAACGCCATGAAGGCGTGAGCGAGTTGGGTGACTTCTTCGAATTTTCGGTTGATGGGATGATCACCAAGAACGATCTGATTGGCCAGGCGCGTATTACCATTCAGCAGAGCGGCGACAGCGTTTTGTTGGGCCTCCAACACCATCTCCCCGAGCCGCGCAACTTCCTCGCCGAGGCGCGCGAGATCCTTTGCCAATCGTTTTTCGTACAGTGCCATGATTTGGTGGACGCGCCTAACCGCCCTAGTTGCCCGGAGATTCGCAAACTACATCCCGCATGGGTGCGTATCCCTTTGCGTAGATGATACATTGTCCCGCGTCGCTCAAGATCCAATCTAGATAGGTCTTCACGTTACCCTTAGGTTCGCCGTTCGTGTACATGAACAATGGGCGGGCGATGGGATAGCTGCCATCGGCCGCGCTATCGACAGTGGGGTTGACACATGTTTCGCCATCTGACGTAGCGACGCATAGCAACTTCACATGCTCGGTCGCGTAGGCCAGCCCACTGTAGCCAATAGCGCAAGGCGTTTTCTCGACCAAATCGACGACGTCTTTAGAGCCGTGCATGTCGAGGGTACCCAAGCGGAAATCGCGGCGTTCACCGAGAACGGCACTGCGAAAATATGCGTATGTTCCGGAATTATTTTGCCGGCTGACAACCACGATCTCCTGCCCCTTGCAACCCGGTACATTGGCACCGAGCTGGGACCATTGTTCGGTCTCGCCGTCCTCGCCGAAAATTTCCGCGAGCTGGGAGATTCGCAGCGTATCAATAGGGTTGTCCGGATGCAGAAATACGCCCAGCGCGTCGTAGCCAACCACATGGGCCACGGGATCTTGACCCTTGGATTTTGCCAAATCAATTTCCTTAGGTTTCATGGAACGGCTCGCGTTGGCGATATCGACTGTACCATTGATTAGTGCCGCGATCCCTGTGCCGGATCCACCGCCGGTGACTGCAATCCCCACCTCGGAATCAACTTCCCGATAAGCTTCCGCCCAGGCCTGGGCAACGTTGACCAACGTGTCCGAACCCTTGTTCTGGATTAGGTCGCGCGCGGTTGCCGAATAAGAAACCGCCCCAATCGCTACGATCATCGCAGTCGATAGGCAAAGTCCGTGCTTCATGCGATCACTCTCCGTTTACATTGACGCAAGATATTGTGAACCCAGTGCCAGCTATTCATTCGGCTCTGGCTCGCAGGCAAAGTTGCGCGACCGGGCACCGCGGTAGTCGAACCGGCTATCGACAAGTCTGAAGAAATCTTGACACCTCCCCCGGTGCGGCACCAGTTTGCCGGTGCCTGCATATTTGCATAACCGTAGATTGCGATCCGCGCTCGATCCTGAGCACGATGTCAAATTTGGCGGGAAGATATCATAGTGCGACAGCCTCATCCACGCGAATATCCGAAGGAGCGCCGTTCGGGTCAAGTATCCGCCCGGGGCGCTACACAAACTCGGTGATTGTTTTTGGAAAATGTGAAACCGGTGAAGATACGGCTATGCGGGGCGTGCTGCAGGTTCGTTAGTTTCAACTGGGAAACGCCGAGGCGGTCAATCTGTTTCTTTGATCCATTCGCCGAACTGATCCATTGATATGGGTCGGCTGATGAAGAATCCCTGGCCGACATCGCAACCAAGTTCAGCAAGCTTATCGATGTGCGCTTGGCTCTCGATTCCTTCCGCGACCACCTTGAGACCCAAGTTATGGGCAAAATCCACGGTGGAGCGAACGATCATCAGGTCGCTCGGGCTATCGCACATCGGTAAGACGAAAGATTTGTCGATCTTGAGTTCGTCCACGGGCAGGGTCTTTAAATAGGGAATTATATAGTTGACTGA
>JAAXGF010000203.1 GCA_012267605.1 Alphaproteobacteria bacterium
AGTTGCGGAAGTCGGGCTAGTGTCTCAGATAAAGTCCCCGTACGGTTCGCCGCGTGACGCCGTCTCGGTGGGCAGTGAAGGTCAGTTCGAGTCCGGTGGCCGTAAGCGTACGGCGAAAAATTTGTAATTCGGGAATACCCTCGTCATCGATTTCCATCCGATAGACAACCAATAAATCGCCGGAAATGCGGGCCCAGCTCAGGGTGCCGCCGGTGAGGACGTCCCCGCGCTCGGCAAAGTCATAAACACCAATTTCGTCGGTGGGTCGAAAGCTCATGACGGATGCCCAAACCTTAGGCATGAGGTCGGGATTGGGCACCGATGGAACTTTCTCCGTCGTCGCCGATTTGATCGTGAAGCCTTCACCCTCGAAGGGAACAATTTCCAGAACGAATTGCCGCTCAGAACTTATGCCCTGCTGCACGCCTGAGTCGATTACAAAGCCTGAACCCTCATAGGCCCCAAAAAATTCGTCAATTGACGTTCCTGCTTCGGCGATCGAAGTCGTGACTAAAATTAAGATTGCCGCTGTCAAACTGCATCTGGAAAAACCCATCCTCGTCCCCCGGCATCGTAAAAAAGACTCGATCGACAACATCCGTCGTGGACCGCCACCCACGCGCGGTTCATGAGTACTGGGATATGCCAACCTTTAGAGTCAAGGTGAGTCTGTCCTAATCCACCGTTTGCCCATCGCACAAGTTGCTCGATGTGTATTCTTGCGCGACGTCGAATGGCCGCACAGGGTCGGATTTCCGTCGCCCGCGAAATCCGAGCGCAACCGCCAGCTGGGGCATTGCCGCCGTGTGGGGGCGTGGGACGCCGAAGCTAGGATTAGCCAAGAACCACCGTTCAAGAAATACGGGGCCGGCTTCGGCAGTTTTTGGGAGCGTTATAGCCGGCCCCGCGTCTCCCAGACAAATAGGAGGAAATGAGAATAACTCTCAAAGAGTGGGAACGTCAAGGGGGTATTGAGTGCAGAAAGCAAAAGCACAGTGGTTCAGTGTCACTAGGGAGGTGCGCTATCATGCGCCGTCGTGGCGATCAAAATCACCTGCGCTTTGGTCGTCTCGAATATCTCTTGTGGACCGCAATGGGACAATTTTGGCCCCAGTAACCCTAGGCAGTTTGTTGGGGTTATCTGGCCGAAAATGACGCGGGTTTCGGCTCTATTGAATGGAGCTATTGCGATTGGTAATAGCCCGAGGGATCGGAGTGGATAGCTAGCATGTCCGCAGCTAGTTCTGAAATTCACAACAATTTTTCGTCTCAAATCAGTTGAGCCAGAAATCGCGATGATCCCGCCACAGGCTCCAATGATTTTTAGCTGATACCGCTAGGGTACGATTTCGTGAACGACCACTTTGACTTGGGCGCCACTGGCCTTCAGTTCCTCGAATATTCCGCGCCAGGTACTCGGTTCGATGGCACCGCCGAGACGGTCGGACAAGGCTTCCAGTTTCGCCACCAGCGCTCTGTCCCCTCGGGGTGACGACACGACCGCAAGTTCGTAAGCAAACTGGTGTTGGATTTCTCCGGGCAAGGGAACCGAGAACTTGTAGGGATTTGCGGGCTCAAGCGGATCTTGCCGGGCCCGAACCTTCGTCGTTACCAGAGTATCGCTGAGCGAGGAACGGGCGGTAAAGATCCACACTGCCTCGTTCTCGTTCTCCGTCTCAACCGCATAGGCAATGCCACAAATCTCACCGGCGTCTGTCGTTCTGGTTGGCGAACCAGAAAGCAGCGTCTGTTGAGTAAATTGGAACGAGGCTTGGCCGCGCCGAACGTCGAAGCAATCGAAATTCGCGGGTGGGCGCGAAACCACAGCTGTAGCCTTGAAGCCGTCATGAATTTCGCGGACGGGTTCCACCGTGCCCGTTGTAGGCATTTCCGAGTCTTCTCCGGTCGGATACAACATCAATACGCCTATGGCAGCCACCACGGTCGCGACCGACAAATATAACGGCAAGCGGCCATGGCCTGGCGAAAGGCCAGGCTTCATCACAGGACGCAACGGTCCCTTGACGTCGGGGAACGAAATATCCAGAGCCGAGAACAAGCTGGCCGCCTGATCGAGAGGAACGACTTCGCATTTCGGGCCAACGAATCCATGCTGCCGCAACCATGCCGAATCGAGTTCCGCGAAATTGGCCTGGGGCACATAGAAAGTAATTGGCAATCCGGCGGCCTCGCACGCTGCAACAAGCGGCGACGCGCGACGCAGTTTTTCGCTGAGATGAGCGATGGGATGCACCCTTAAATGGCGATCAATCTCACCGGTTAACCAGATGACGCGGTTGGCCGGCGCATCGCCCGTGGCCAGGTTATGGGCGGCATTCAAGGCGTGTGCCGCGAGGACGCCGAGCTGCCAGCTGCGGCCTTCCTCGATTGGCAGAGAAACGTCGATCCGATAGGCGGCGTGCCCGTAGGCCGCCTCGATCAGACCAGTGGGGCGACGGACAAACGAATCGTACTCCGCGCTCACCGGCAAGGCGACGGCTCTGCCGTTCAGACAGATCACCGACTGAACACCGGCCTCCTCCTCGGTAATACTTTGTACTTGAGCGGCGCCCTCCGTGGTCCCGATGAAGACCCTAGTCGCGATCAATGCAAAAAGACCTCGCTCGACGGATCCTGAAGCGCAGTCAGCAATTCCGACCCCGTCTCCAAAAGAATCTGGACCGTGTCTCCGAGCAGCGGTGGCAAGGGATACTTTAGGAGAACCCCACCGGCCCGCGAGACGAAGAGTACCTCGGGCCGCCGATCTGGCGCGCCCAATCTGATGCTGACGTAAACTTGCTCGTGGCCGACTCGGGAGGTGCGAAATTCCATGGCGAATCCGTCGCCCTCACG
>JAAXGF010000243.1 GCA_012267605.1 Alphaproteobacteria bacterium
GATCAGACCTGGGCAGTTACAAATTATGACGAATGGCAGTTCGAGGAACACCAACACCAGCGCACCGGTAAAGAATTCTCGGATCGATTCGAACTCGGTCAAACGCGCCACTTGTGAGCCGACGCTTGC
The DNA here is from genome assembly GCA_012267605.1 of Alphaproteobacteria bacterium. Taxonomy (GTDB): domain Bacteria; phylum Pseudomonadota; class Alphaproteobacteria; order JAAXGF01; family JAAXGF01; genus JAAXGF01. Next base: position 130 of record JAAXGF010000243.1, read on the forward strand.
CCGCTCAGTAAACGCCGGTGTGAGATAAAGAATCTGCTGGAACACGGAGGTTCCGACGATCATGTCGATGCGCGCACCAATATAGGCAACAAGTTGCGCCCGCCCGAATCGAAGTCCGCCATCGCAGAGAATGGCGATGGCGACACCGATAGCGATATTCGTGAGTGTCGTGAGAGAACCTGTGGTAACGACTCGATCGTAAACCGCCATGACAAATAACGGCGTGGCCAAGGCCAACAAGTTCAGCACGAAAGTCATTGCAAGAGCTTGGTAGGCGAGGGGTCGAAACCTCTCGCTAACCCAGCGGAACCAATTCACCCGGCCTTTTGTCCTCGCGTCCGCAGTCTCGTGCAGGCGTGAAAATACGTAAACTTCTCCGCGCATATTCGTGCTTGAAACTGTGGTCGCTTCACCGGATTTGCCGTCAAATACATCAATTCCGTTTTCGTTCACCTCGAGGACGACCATGGCGTCACCCCGATCAGGCACGAAGAGGCACGGCGTCAGCCGGAAATCGAGATCGCTCAACCGAAGACGAAACGATCGGCTTGAGAAATTTAGATTTGCCATAACATTGCGTAGATCGACTACGTCGAGAGAATCGGCGAAATGGGGTAGGGATTCCGCGACAAGGCGGGGATCGCCCCGCCAGCCTAACGCAGTAAGCAGGGGCATAAGACAAGTAGCGAAATCCGACGCTGCTCCAAATGCTCCTATCTTGCCGGACTGAATTGCCCGCGCGAGTCCATCGAATGGGCGGTTTCTTATGGCCGCGGCGTCGGTCGTCACGAGACCTTCTCCGACATTTCCACGACCGCATTGGCGTGATTTTCGGATTCGTGAAACTGACCCTCGCGGAGTTCAATGACGCGGTCCGCGAGGTTAAGCAACGAGGGGCGGTGACTGACCAATACAAGGGTCCGCTTTCCCCTCAACTCATCAAGGGTATTGCGTAGCGCGTCGTCGCCTTCTCGGTCCAAGGAGGTGTTCGCTTCGTCGAAGAGTACGATCGGCGGCCAATCAGATAACGCCCTGGCAATGGCAAAGCGCTGCTTGATTCCGCCCGGAAGTCCGTCGACGGATCCACTCCCGACAGAAGTTTCGTACCCCCTTGGTAATCGCGTGATGCGTTCGTCGAGTCCAAGCTTTCGCGCCGAACTGATGGCCGAATCGATGTGGTCTTCGCCGCGGAACATACTCAAATTGTCAAGGATCGAGCCTTGGAATAGGACACCCTGTTGCGGCAAATAGGCTATCTGACGCCTAAGCGAAGCAACATCATACGAACCCACGTCTTTGCCATCGATCAACATCTCGCCTTTGGTTGGCCGAAGAATGCCGAAGATCAACCAAAGTATGGTCGATTTCCCCTGACCGTTCCCACCCTTGATGGCGATGGTTTCACCCGCTGCGATATCGAGATTTACTCCACGCAAGATTTCGGGAGATTCCGCTCCATAGCCGAAATGAACGTCGCAGAATTTAATGGCGCCTTTGATCTCCCCGGATTCTGGAGTTGCCTTGTCCGATTCGAGGGGAAGGGAGAATATCTTGTTGAAGCGTTCTTTGGCGACGCGAATATTTTGGTATCGAGTCCATACGCCGCTGGCTCGCAGAAGGGGCTGTAGAGAACGGCCCGCCAGGAGCGTGCTTGCCGCCAATCCACCAATACTCAGCGAACCATCGATGACGAAAATGGCGCCAAACGCGACAACACCAATCATGGTCAGCTGCGAAAAGATCGATCCCACGCCGTTGGCGATGGCTGACAGCTTCGTAACTTCGTGCCCCGCGCTTGCGCAAGTCTCCTGTAGGCTCTCAAAGCGGCGGACCATTAAGGCTTCCATGGCCATGGCCTTGAACGTATGAATGCCTTTCAAGACCTCGATCAAGAAGTTGTACCGCCGATCGTCGGAGTTGGCACGCCGCTCAAGCGCACTCCTTAGGCGGGAACCAATGACCGTAGCGGTAATGACGAAGAGCGTGAATACCGCGATGGGAACCACGACCAGCACTCCGCCTAAGAATCCTATCAGGATGAGAAAAAGGATGGAGAATGGTAGATCAACGAAAATTAGGACGACCTGGCTGGAATAGAAATCTCGCATGGACTCGACGCCGCTCAGACGGTCGAGGTGAACACCTGCGGCTTCCTTTTCGAAACTCGCGATGTCCGCGTTTAGAAGCGAGTCCATGGCGGCATTGCCGGCGTAATGCTCGAAACAAGCTCCTGCCCATCCGGTTACGTATGTTCGTGCGAGCCGAATAATAGTCTCGAGGATCAAGGCACAAGCAACACCGGCGACCAAGAGCACCAAGGACTCTTTGGCATTATTCGGCACTATTCGGTCATAGACTTGAAGCAGAACGATCGGTAACGCGAGTGACAACAAATTCATCATTAAGGAGGCGATAACGACGTCAAATCTGCTCCACGGAACACGGGAAAAGCCACTGCCGCGTGAACGAAAATCGGCCACGGAGGTTGCGTGTTGATCGGGGTCTGGAGTGAGTGTTTTGCTATTCACGTCGAGCCAGGGTAAAGAGTTGTAATCGCACGCAAATTCGCGCGGCCTCGCAACTTTTGCGCGACGCCAAGCCAAACGCTTGAATTTGCTGTTAATTATGTCGCGGCAATAATTTCAATAGGGTTAATGATCCGATTGATATTGGGTATCGACGATGGGCATAGAGTATACCTTTTTGGGTGCAAATTTTGGTTCCCCGATCCGGGGAGTTTGGCTATCGCAACGCAGGATTGGTGGAGTCCGTGATCGGCGCGATTCCGATACGGATACTGGATTCTTGAATGGCACAACTCAGAAAAACAATTAAAATAAATTTATTACATGAAATTTTTCATTTTTCTTCTGAAAACAGGTTGCCACTGCTTTGACGGGAAAAGGCAAAAATGATCGTGACACTCATGTAAGTCCCAGCAGTTAGCTTGGCGGTGCCTTGCTGCCCAATTCCAACAAACGCGCCGATGTTTGTGAGAATACCTTGGAACCCAAGGGTTTTCGGTATACCGGAACCGCCTCGATAATTCGCTGGACGTAGTTTCGCGTTTCTTCAAAAGGAATGAGCTCAATCCAGTCAATGACATCGACCGACGGGTCGCGCGGATCGCCATGCGTTCGAATCCAGCCTTGAACGCGACCGGGACCCGCGTTGTAGGCGGCAAGCGCGAGGACATACGATCCGTCGAAATCGTCCAATAGTTCGGCAAGATATCCGGTGCCCAAGGTGATGTTATAATTCCTGTCGGACAACAAGCGGGTCCTGCTGTATTTCATGTTGAGTTTCCGGGCCACCGCGCGTGCCGTCGCCGGCATTAGCTGTAAAAGTCCGCGTGCACCAGAGCGACTTATCGCTTTGCTGTCGAACCCGCTTTCTTGCCGGATCATGGCCAGTACTAGGGCTTGATCATTGATAGTGGTGCGAGTCTCGCTGATGGGTGTTAGTGGATAGCCATAGGTGATGAGAGGCACGCCAGACCACGAACTGCGCCGGGCAGATTTCACCGCCAAATCGCGGCGGCCGGCTTCCGCTGCTGTTATCGCTGCCAACAAACGCTCGCCGTCAGTGGTAGAAATCAATGCAAGCTTTTCGATGAACTTGTCATTTTTGTCGGCTTGACCCAGTTCGGCGAGTGCGTGCACCACCTTATAAATTTCCAGTCTCTCAATGCGCTCAACATCGTCTTGGCTGGGGACCGGCATCGGCGGCAAAGCCATCGCTTCTCGCGGTGCAATTTCAGCTGCGGCGAGCTGACCGTAATAGGTGGTCGTGTGCGAAGCCGCGCGACCAAACCATTCCCTAGCAAGGGAGGTGTCGCCGTTCGCAATGGCTGCCCGACCGCACCAATACGCTGCTCTCGCGATGCTAATTGGGTAGCGCACGCCCTTGAACAACGTTGAAAAATGTTGAAACGCGGTTGGCGGATCCTCAAGGAAGCGCAGCGCGATCCAACCGGCCAACCACTCGGCTTGTGCGACGTACTGTCGATCCAATTGACGGTGATTGGCGGCAAGGCGATAGGCTAGCGAAATTTCGCCCACATCAAGTGACTCTTTAACCTGAACTCGCGCTTCCCGCCACCACGCGGCCGGCCGAACCAGCGCCTCCGGCAAGGGATCGAGAAGCAGTCGAGCACGTTCATCAAATCCCTTTCGGCGACGCCAACGCGCCCGCTCGTAAACCAAACCGGGATTATCGATCAAGTGCGCCGGTACCCGTGCGATGGCGTTATCCACGCCACCGATGCTCCCCATCAACATCAGCCGTGCTCGGCCTAGGTATCGGTATTCTTGCGGTACCCGGGCAAGCATTCGGTTGGCTTCTGAACGGCGTTGGTCCCAAATTACGCGATCCAGGCGGGCAATGTGGTCGTCTGGTTGAATTCAACCTCGGTGGTTTCGCAAAAACGCACGCTCTTGTTGCCGCGTAAAGTTCCCGGAAATCCATGCCTCCAACAATAACTTTTCGCCCAATTCGGT
>JAAXGF010000290.1 GCA_012267605.1 Alphaproteobacteria bacterium
GTTTTTAGAAGTGTCCAGCTTGCGCCGCGTCCATTACGGCTTGGATTTGCCGCGTGACATCGTCGATGGCTGCCATGCCGTCCACCGAACGAAGCACGCCACGCTCGTCGTAGAAAGGCAGAAGCGGTTGAGTTTGTTTGTGGTATGCCGACAAGCGCTTACCCATGGTCTCGGCGTTGTCGTCAGCGCGGCGGTGAAACTCCGTGCCCCCGCATACATCGCAAACGCCCTCCTTCTTGGTTTGATTGAAGCGGTCGTGGTACGCCGCGCCGCAATCGGGACAAGTGAAGCGCCCGACGATACGTTCAACCAAACTCTCGTCGACCACCTTCATCTCAATCACCAGATCGATCCGCTGTTCCTTGGCCCTCAGCATCTTCTCCAATGCTTCGGCCTGGGCTACCGTACGAGGGAAACCGTCGAACAGAACGCCTGTGGCGCAATCTGGCCGCGCCATTCGGTCACTGATCATTTCGATGATCAGGTCGTCGGGGACCAAACTGCCCGCCTCCATGATGGCCTTGGCTTTCACGCCGAGAGAGCTACCATCAGCAACCTCCGCGCGTAACATGTCGCCGGTGGCCAACTGAACCAATCCGTAGGTTTCTTCCAGCCGTTTCGCTTGTGTACCCTTGCCCGCGCCTGGCGGCCCTAGCAGCAGGACGTTCAACGTCGCCCCCGCAACTTCGCTTTCTTGATTAGCCCTTCATACTGGTGGGCTAGGAGATGGGCCTGAATCTGCGCGACCGTATCCATGGTCACGGTCACCACGATCAGCAACGAGGTGCCACCGAAATAGAAGGGCACCGCGTAGTGAGAGATTAATATCTCGGGCAACAAACAAACAACCGCGAGATAAATCGCCCCGACCACCGTGAGCCGGGTGAGGACATGGTCCAAGTATTCGGCGGTATTTTTCCCCGGCCGGATGCCGGGAATAAAGCCCCCATACTTCTTCAGATTATCCGCCGTGTCCGCCGGATTGAAGACCACGGCCGTGTAGAAGAAACAAAAAAATACGATGCCGGAGATGTACAAGAACATGTACAGCGGCTGGCCATGTGCGAGATAGGAAGTAACCAATGTGAGCCACTCCGGTCCTTGACCAGCGTTAAATCCGGCTACCGTGATTGGCAGCAATAGAATCGAACTGGCGAAGATTGGTGGGATGACGCCAGCGGTATTCAGTTTAAGCGGCAAATGAGAGCTCTCGCCGCCGAACATCCGATTGCCCATTTGCCGCTTCGGATATTGAACCAAAATTCTCCGTTGGGCGCGTTCCATGAAAACGATAAAGGTGATGACTACGACCACCATGACCATAATGAAAATGATGAAAAACGCGGACATCGCGCCAGTCCGGCCTAGTTCCAATGTACCGGCCAACGCGCTCGGCAATTCCGCGATGATGCCTGAAAAAATGATCAGGGAGATTCCGTTGCCAACGCCCCGCGCGGTAATTTGCTCGCCGAGCCACATCAAAAAGATGGTGCCGCCGACTAGCGTAATGACGGTGGTGAAACGGAAGAAATATCCAGGTTCGATTACCGCGCTGCCTTGCGAACCAGCCATGCCTTCGAGGCCAACGGCTATCCCGTACCCTTGTAGCGCCGACAGCAGCACTGTGCCGTAGCGAGTGTACTGGTTGATCTTCTTGCGTCCGGTTTCGCCCTCCTTTTTCAACTGCGCTAAATGGGGCGAAACCGTTGTCATCAACTGCATGATGATCGAGGCAGAAATATACGGCATGATGTTTAGGGCGAAAATGGTCATGCGGCCAAGCGCCCCACCCGCCAACATATTGAACATTCCGAGAATGCCACCGGCGTTCTGGCTAAAAATATCGTCCAAAATATTTGGATCAATGCCAGGAATGGGTATGTAGGTTCCCAGGCGGTAAATGATCAGAGCGCCCAGGGTAAACCACAAGCGTTTCTTGAGTTCGTGGGCCTTGCTTAGAGCCGAAAAATTGATCGAGGACGCGAATTGCTCAGCGGCGGAAGCCATCGTTACGTCCTTTCGTCACGTCTGGGTTCACTGAGAATCGGAAGTCGCCTTGCGCGAAGACGCCACCACGACAACCTTTCCCCCGACCTTCTCAACCGCCTTTACGGCAGCGGCCGAAGCGCCGTCGACCTCGATCGTTATGCTATCCCGGAGTTCGCCCTTGGCGAGGAGCCGTACGCCGCCCTTCCCGCGAATCAGTCCCGCGTTGCTCAGTGCCGCCTTGTTCAAGGGCGATTTCGCATCCAGCGAACCTTTTTCAAGTGCACCCTGTATACGTCCCAAGTTTACGACCTCGAATTGCTTACGAAAAATATTCTTGAAGCCCCGCCTTGGTAGGCGCCGGTAAAGCGGCATTTGGCCACCCTCGAACCCTTTTATGGCCACGCCGGCACGGGATTTTTGTCCCTTCGCGCCGCGACCGCTGGTCTTTCCCTTGCCGGATCCGATGCCGCGTCCTACGCGTTTGCGGTCGGTACGCGCGCCCCGATTATCTCGAATTTCATTTAGCTTCATCGATCACGCCCTAGCAAAGACTTAGACCTCGTCGACGCGCACGAGATGCGCAACCCGGCGAATCATACCCCGGGATGAGGCGGTATCTTGGATAACCCGGCTTCGATTGATCTTATTGAGCCCCAGACCGATGAGAGTTTGTCGCTGGCCCTTAACCCGACCGATCGGGCTGCCAATTTGGGTTACCCGCAACATTTTGTCGCTTCCCTTTTTCGCCGCGCGTTTCGACCCAGCCATGGTCACGAGCTTTCTTCCTTCCGATCTGTCGCTTCTCGACGACTAATGATCTCGTTGACTTTCTTGCCCCTTTTCGTCGCCACACTGCGTGGCGACATCAAATTACCGAGGGCATCAAACGTCGCCCGAATCATATTATGGGGATTGGAGCTACCGATCGATTTGGTAACGACGTCCTGGACACCCAAAGTCTCAAAGATGGCACGCATCGGCCCACCCGCGATGATCCCAGTCCCCGGTGGTGCTGCACGCAGTACGACCCGGCCAGTACCAAATCGCCCGACCGAGTCATGGTGAAGAGTGCGCCCCTCCCGTAAAGGTACACGGATGACGTTGCGCTTCGCCTGATCCGTCGCCTTGCGTATGGATTCGGGAACCTCTCGTGCCTTGCCGGCACCAAATCCGACGCGACCCTTTTGATCACCGACTACCACCAGTGCGGCGAAACCGAAACGGCGTCCTCCCTTAACCACCTTGGCGACGCGGTTAATGCTTACCAATTTATCGACGAATTCTCCATTATCGCGCGCGGGCGCGTCCATGCGTGCCATGAATATCCCCTAGAATGAGAGCCCGGCTTCTCGCGCGGCCTCGGCCAACGCCTTAACGCGCCCGTGATAAAGGTAACCGCCGCGGTCAAATACGACATTATCGACGCCAGCCGCCTTGGCCCGTTCTGCGACGAGCGTACCGACACGACTCGCCGCCGTTTTATCT
>JAAXGF010000269.1 GCA_012267605.1 Alphaproteobacteria bacterium
CGGGAGGCGTCCATTCCATTCTCCCCGTTCTGAATTTTCCCCGAAGACGTAATATATTTTGAACACGTGATTCTGTGCCGAGGCGTCGCCTCCCACCAAAGGCGCCGCAGCGTCTCCATGAATAACATACCATTGCGTGTAGTCAATTTTTAATTCGGCTCAGCCGGGTTGTAGGAAGGTTCTGCCACAAAAGGCAAAACACTCCCAATATAAAGGGTAAACCCACGCTGTAGTCACCAATTGACGCGTAAAATGTGCGGCCTTGTAAAGGCCGCGGCAATGATGCATCGAGGATCCCTTGTTCACTCAGGCCCAGCTGCGCTGTCACACGTCCATGAGAGTCGACCACCGCTGATATTCCGGTATTTGCCGCGCGTACCAAGGGCACGCCCTGTTCGACCGCACGAAATCGCGCGCTGGCAAAGTGTTGATAGGGGCCGCTGCTCACGCCGAACCAGGCGTCGTTGGTGATGTTAAGTAACCAATCTGGGGGTGTCTCAGGATCTGTCACTTCGGCAGGAAAGATTGCCTCGTAACAAATCAGTGGGCTGACCGGCGGAAGGCCGGGCAACGATAGGGTTTGTGGCCCGGGTCCCGACGAGAAATCGATTGATCCATGGGTTATCTTGGCGATTTTTGGAAAGAAATTCCGCAAAGGAAGAAATTCGCCAAACGGAACCAAGTGCGTCTTATCGTAGGTGCCGACGATTTGACCGTCCGGTGCGATCGCGTGCAACGTGTTCCAAATTCGAAATCCGGTCGTTTCCGACGATCGCAACGCGCCCCCAATAAGCAAACCGCCCTCGGGAATGACCGAAGCGAGAACACTTCGTCGCTGAGCATCATCGGAAATAAAATACGGTATCGCGGTTTCCGGCCAAACAATGTGGCTGACATCGCCCTCTTGAACACTGAGACGCAACTGAAGGGCAAACAGCTTCTCGCGCAGCCTGGGGTCCCATTTATGATGTTGCGCCACATTGGGTTGGACCAGGCGCAAACGAATTCCCTCGACGACGCTGTTCTCGGCGTTGGCGAGCCTTAGAGCACCACCGGCCCAAGTGAGGACCAGAAGTGCTAAGCCCACGGCAGTTGGCATCCAAAGCCGCACGCCTCTACGGTCGGCGGCCAAAGTCGCGGGCGCAGTTGCAGCGATCACCGTAATCAGGCTTAGCCCCCAAACGCCGGTCAGTGCGGCAATCTGAATCATGGCATCGGAAAAGGCCCAGCCATAAGCGATTAAATTCCATGGGAAACCCGTGAGCACCCAACTGCGCAGCCATTCGCACACGACCCAAGCGGCAGCGAATCCAACGACCCTGGTGACTCCACTCGGGCACAGGCGGGCGGCCAGAACGGCAAGCACCGGAAACAAGGCCAGCAACGCCGAAATTCCTAGAACAGCGGGCACCACTAACGCGGCGTAACGCTCGGGATCGGTCATCAAGGCGTGGCTAAACCAATAGAGGCCGGTTGTGAAATGACCCAGCCCAAACCACCAGGTAGTTGCGAGGGCTGTGCGCCATCCGTGTCCCTCGGTGAGCCAATACAATCCGCTGAAGGCGATAATCAGTAGCGGCACGCAGTGGACCGGCGGCAAGGCGGCAGTGGCCGCCACGCCCAAAGCGAATGCGCAAAGGTGCCGCCGCCATCCAGCGGTGGCCGCGCACCACGACGCCATCCGTCGAACCAGGCCGACGAATTTCATTCGGTGGTGGTGGACGGTACGTTGCGAATTCTCAGGTGTTTGATACGGCGTGGGTCAGCGTCGGTCACCTCGAATTCTATCCCCGACGGATGGGGAATCAGCTCGCCACGCGCCGGTATCCGACCGACCAACGAAAAAACCAAGCCACCGAGGGTATCAACATCTTCCTCGTGTTCCTGCGAAACGAGTCCGAAGCCGACCCGTTGTTCGAGTTCTTCTACCGGCACCCGCGCATCGGCGTCGAACATACCATCCGCCGCCTCGACTAAGGCCGGCACTTCCTCGCTATCGTGCTCATCCTGAATTTCGCCGACGATTTCCTCGACCAAGTCCTCGATCGTCACCAGCCCGTCGGTACCGCCGTATTCGTCTACGACAATAGCGAGGTGAATATGAGTGGCGCGCATTTGCAATAGTAGGTTCACCACCAACATTGAAGGTGGCACGAAAAGCGTTTCTCGAACCGCCTTGGCTAAGGAGAAAGGCTCTTCTTGATTCCAGAAGCGGAGTAGATCGCGAACATGGATCATTCCTGCGATGTCATCGAGGGTTTCCCGGTAGACGGGAAGACGGGAATGGCCCGCCTCACGCAAAATGGCGATGATATCGTGGATCGGTGAGGCTGACTCCACCGCGACGATATCGGCGCGTGGGACCATGACATCCACCACCCGCAGATTGCCGAAGTTGAGCAAATTCAAGAGCATCGCCCGCTCTTCCGGTTTGAACAACTCGGTCTCGTCCTCGTCCCGCTCGATAAACGGCTCCAGAGTTTCGCGCAAAGATGGTTCGCCGTTGCGGCGGCGGCCAACGCCTCGTAACCAATTGCGCAAAACTTGACCTAGGGTGTGATCGGGGTCCGTACCGTTCTGATGTCGCGGCTTAGCCGGTGAGATGTCGTTCATCGCCCCTTTTCCCGCAAACTTCCGGAATCATCGGCCAGGATGTAGGGATTACCGACGCCGAATGCCGCCAGGACCTCAATTTCAACGCGTTCCATGGTTTCCGACTCGACCGCTCCCTCATGGTCGTGGCCCAGCAGATGCAACGTCCCGTGTACCAACAGGTGCCGCGAATGATTGGCGAAGGATTTGCCTTGCGCGCGCGCTTCGCGACAAACAGTATCGAAACCCAGTACGATGTCGCCAAGTGTTGCGGATTGGCCGGTTTGGGCTGCTTCAGGAGCCAGGGCAAAGGAAAGCACGTTCGTCGCCGTGTCTCGATTCCGGTACTGTCGGTTTAGACCGCGAATGGTGTTGTCGTCCGTTAGCATGATGCTTAATTCCGACGCTAGCCTTGGCGATCGCGTCAGCACTTCGGCCACGGTCGCACGGCAAAACGATACGACGCGAGGTATTTCGCGCTGCCAACGATGGTCGTCGACTCGGACGAGAATGTGTCGCCCTGCCATTTTCTTCTTGATCGAGCGGGAAACGCCCGGACGGCTTGACGCAATCATTCAGCTCCTCAAGAGTTTGAATCGTAGGCGCGCACTATTCGCGTCACTAATCCGTGGCGGACCACATCGTCGTCGCCGAAAACAATCCGTTCGATTCCATGGACGCCATTCAAGGTGTCAATCGCATCGCGCAACCCGGATTTCGTGCCGCGGGGCAAATCCACTTGAGAAAGATCGCCGGTCACCACCATGCGTGAATTTTCGCCGAGACGGGTTAAGAACATCTTCAT
>JAAXGF010000015.1 GCA_012267605.1 Alphaproteobacteria bacterium
CAATCGTAACCGCACGACCGCAGATGTTCGAGCCGCCTTCACCAAGAACGGCGGAAATCTGGCGGAATCGGGCAGCGTCAGTTATTTGTTCGACCGCGTCGGCGAGGTGGTCTTTCCGACCGCTGCCGCGACCGCGGAAGAGGTACTCGACGCGGCTGTCCAGGCCGGCGCCGATGACTACGAATCCAGCGAAATCGGACACCTGGTTGCTTGTGCGCCCGATGCGTTGAACTCGGTACGCGACGCAATGGAATCGCAGCTCGGCCCAAGCCAAAACGCGCGCTTAGTCTGGCGACCCCAAACCACTATTCCCGTTGACGAAAACGACGCACCGAATCTGTTCAAGCTGCTTGAGGCGCTGGAAGAAAGCGACGACGTACAAGCGGTATCTGCAAATTACGAAGTATCCGACACGCTGATGGAGAATATAGATTCGTGACTGGATATTGCCCATTTAATAACCCGTTCAAAGCAGCGCGGGCTGTTTCGGGCGCATGATATGCGGCTCCTCGGCTTAGATCCTGGCCTACGGGCCACTGGTTGGGGCATCATCGATGTCGATGGCAACGCGCTGCGTCACGTTGCTAACGGCGTGTTGTGGCCTGAGCCCGATGCGCCACTCGCCACTCGTCTTGTGGAACTTTACGAGGGGCTCTGTGATGTGATCGACCGACATAAGCCGGATACGGCAGCGGTCGAGGAAACATTTTTCAACGCCAACCCGCGCACTACCCTGCGTCTGGGGCAGGCATGCGGCGTAGTAATCTTGGCACCGGCGAACGCCGGTCTCCCAGTCAGCGAATATGCCGCCAACGTCATCAAGAAATCCGTGGTCGGGGTTGGCCACGCCGCAAAAATTCAGGTGACGGACATGGTGCGACGGCTGTTGCCGGGTTGTGTTCCTGAGAACAGTGACGCGGCGGACGCACTGGCGGTAGCGATCTGTCATGCCCACCACGCGCAAACCGCTCGACGCGTCGCCAACGCGGGGTCGGCGGCATGATTGGTAAACTTTCAGGGCAACTTGATTCGTTTGGCGAGGACTGGGCCATCATCGATGTCGGCGGCGTTGGATATTTGGTGTTTTGTTCCAGCCGCACATTGTCGACCATGTCGACGCCAGGTGAAGCCGTGCAGCTATTCATCGATACCCACGTCAGGGAAGATCACATTCACCTTTACGGATTCGTGCACAGCGAAGAGCGCCGGTGGTTTCGCTTGTTGCAGTCGGTGCAGGGTGTCGGTGCGCGCGTTGCCTTGGCTATCCTCTCTGTACTGGATCCCCCCAACCTAGCCCAAGCTATTGCGTCAAGGGACCGAGCCGCGATTAGCCGAGCTAACGGCGTCGGCGGCAAGCTCGCTGGCCGCATCGTCGGAGAACTGCGCGATGCCGCGGGCCAGGCCACGCCAATTCCTGCCGGAACCCCGGGTGTGGTGGTCGCGGGTCCGGCATCGGGCGCTGAATCCGATGCGGTTTCCGCCTTGATCAACTTGGGCTACCGGCGCGGCGAAGCGGCCGCCGCCGTTGCCACGGCGTCGCGGGCATCAGGCCCGGATGCCAAGGTTGAAGCATTAATTCGCGCAGGCCTTAGCGAGCTTAGTAGATGACTGCCGATCGCTTGGTCGATGGTCACGGTACTATCGAGGACAAAATGGTCGAAAATTCGGTGGCCGGTGACGATCGTGATAGTGGAATGCGCCCGGCGACCCTCGCCGAATTCATCGGCCAAGAGCAGGTGCGCGAAAACCTGCGTGTCTTCATCGCCGCCGCGCGGCGGCGCGGCGAAGCGCTGGACCATGTGTTGTTTGCAGGCCCGCCCGGCCTGGGTAAGACCACGTTGGCCCAAATCGTGGCGCGGGAACTCGGCGTCAATTTTCGGGCGACGTCGGGACCGGTAATTGCCCGAGCAGGTGATCTGGCGGCACTGCTAACGAATTTGCAGGAACGGGACGTCCTATTCATCGACGAAATCCATCGGCTCAACCCAGCGGTGGAAGAAGTGCTGTATCCTGCCATGGAGGATTTTCAGCTCGACCTTATCATTGGCGAAGGACCGTCAGCCCGGTCGGTGCGTTTAGATCTACCGCCTTTCACATTGATCGGCGCGACAACTCGAACCGGCCTGATTACCTCGCCTTTGCGCGATCGTTTCGGCATTCCAGCACAGCTAATTTTCTATTCTGTGGATGAATTGCACCAAGTCGTGCAGCGCGCCGCAAGAGTTTTGGACACAGCCGTATCCGACGACGGCGCGCGCGAAATTGCTCGCCGGGCACGGGGCACACCACGCATCGCAGGTCGTTTGTTGCGCCGAGTCCGCGATTTTACTTCCGTTGACGGAATTGAAATCGTTGACGCCGATGCCGCCGATTCAGCGCTGCGTCGACTGGAAGTCGATGACCGCGGCCTGGATCGCATCGATCAACGCTACCTCAATTGCTTGGCCAAAAGCTTCAGTGGCGGACCCGTAGGGGTCGAAACCCTGGCTGCAGCGATTTCGGAGCAAAGAGACATGATCGAGGACGTGATTGAACCGTATCTAATTCAACAAGGACTGCTCAAGCGTACGCCCCGGGGACGCGTATTGGCGCCGATCGCATTTCGACATCTCGGGTTGACTCCGCCACAGACCAGTACTCCCGATCTCCTTTCAGGTTGCGATACCGGCGCGGAAGGAAATCGTTGATGGGCTCCAGCTGTTTGGATTGTGGCGCGATGGTGGACGGTGCGCACCAGTTCTCACTACGGATCTACTATGAGGACACCGACGCGGGCGGCGTGGTTTACTACGCGAATTATCTCAAATTTGCTGAGCGGGCACGCACCGAAATGTTACGCCTTGCCGGCGTCCCTCACGAGCGGTTGCGCGAGAATACCGGCGCATCCTTTGCCGTTAGTCGGTGCCAAGTAGATTACCTGCGGCCAGCCAAACTTGGCGATGAAATTTGGGTATCGACTCGCCTCACTAGCCTTTGTGGCGCCAGCGCCGAGATGGAACAAATTGTCGGTCGCGGCGACGCAAGACTTGCGCGTGTGGCAATTCGGCTTGCGTTTGTCTCCTCGGAGGGGAAACCGACGCGTTTGCCACCATCCCTTAGAAACGCGTTAACGCCCCTACTGGTATCGTCCGAACAACCCCATTCTGCGCCACGAGGTGGATAGATGCCCGAGGGCAATGTAAATCAAATACCCGTTCCGGGTTCCATGGCCGATGTCGATCTTACGATATGGGGTTTGATCGACCAAGCCGACGTGGTGGTTCAGTTGGTTATGATCATCTTGTTGTTGGCGTCCTTTTGGTCGTGGGCGATTATTTTTGACAAGGGCTTGCGCTTTCGCCGATTGCGCCGTTCCGCAGAGGAATTTGAAAGAGATTTTTGGCACAGCGAATCCTTGGAGGAACTTTACGATACGCTGCCACCCGAACATCCGGCTGACCGTCGGCATCCGATGGAAAAAATATTCGCCGCTGGGATGAAGGAATGGAAACGATCGGCTGAAAGTGGATTGGCGCACGGTCATCAAGGACTGCGGGTGCAAGTGCATCAACGCATAGACCAAGCCATGCACCTGGCGCTGGACCGTGAACTCGACGGCTTGCAACGTTATTTGGGATTTCTTGCTACGGTCGGCTCAACCGCCCCGTTTCTCGGCCTGTTCGGCACGGTTTGGGGAATTATGAACAGCTTTCGCTCGATCGCTATGACCAAGAGTACATCCTTAACCGTGGTCGCGCCCGGCATTGCTGAAGCACTCATCGCAACCGCCTTCGGGCTTGTGGCCGCCATTCCTGCCGTCGTCGCGTACAATAAATTGTCCTCCGATCTCGACCGCTACGACGGAAGGCTGGAGGCGTTTTCCGCAGAATTCAGTTCGATCGTATCCCGCCACTTCGAGGAAAGGTCGCGCTAGTGGCATTGCGAGACGAAACCCAGCCACGCCGGCGCTGGAGACGTCGTCGACTGGTCAGTGAAATTAACGTGACCCCCTTCGTCGATGTCATGCTGGTACTGCTCGTCGTTTTCATGATCACGGCGCCTTTATTGACTGTTGGGGTAAAGGTCAATCTTCCTGAGACGAAAGCCAGGGTGATTTCCGGCGATGACGAGCCTTTGATCGTCGCGGTGGACGCCGAGGGCAAAATTTTCGTGCAGAAGACACCAATTGAATTGGACAGGCTGTCTCCCCTTTTGACCGCGGTCACGGACAACCGGCCCGGCACTAGGATTTTCGTGCATGGCGATCAGGACATTGAGTACGGCCGGATCTTGGAGGTAATCGGTGAAATCGATGCCGCAGGGTTCGCTAAATTTTCGCTTATTAGCGAGCTGCCGGGCCGAAAAGTGAAGAATTAGCTGATGCGTCGTGGCGTATTGATTTCCGTGGCGGGCCATTGCGTGGTGGGTATCCTCGCTTACGT
>JAAXGF010000410.1 GCA_012267605.1 Alphaproteobacteria bacterium
ACCCGTAACTAGGAAATTCCGTCATCCGATGTTCGCCATATTTCACGCCACGATGGCGGCAGCGCTGTTGTCGAGCATCGGCGTGGTTTGCGGGCTTTGGGCCGAGAAGTGGGAGCGGCTGGGTGCCGTAAATACCTTTGTGATTGCCCCGTTGACGTTTCTTTCAGGTGCCTTTTATTCACTCGCTCAGTTGCCCGAAGTGTGGCGGGAGATTGCCCAGTGGAATCCGTTCTTTTATCTCATTGACGGCTTTCGATACGGGTTTATCGGTCGGGCCGATGGATCCTTGCCGATTGGAGGGGTGGTCAGCTTCGGTATGGCGATAGCGTTCTGGACACTGTGTTACCGACTTGTCGCCACCGGTTACAAGCTGAAACCCTGATCCGGTGGTCGCTACACCGCGAGGGCGCTGAGCCGTACCGGCAGGCGTTTGCGGCCCCATGTTCCGGGTCGACCCTCAAACACGCCGGCGCATGGGGTCCCGCAGACCCGGCAGCCGCCATTCGAATCGAGGTTCCAGGCTTGCAGCCGATGCCAATCGCGCACGATCAGGGGCTCACCGCAGACGTGGCAATAGGTGGTGTCTCGAGGCGCGTCGTGCACGTTGCCGATATAAGCGTAATGGAGTTCGTTTTTGAGGGCGATTCGACGGGCCATGGCGAGGGTTGAATGGGGCGTGCGTGGCTTGTCCATCATCTTGTAGTCGGGATGAAAGGCGGTGAAATGGATGGGAACGTCTAGTCCCAGGTTGGTTGCCACCCACTGGGTCATTTCCTCGATTTCACGTTCCGAATCGTTTTCACCGGGAATCAAAAGGGTGGTTATCTCAAACCAAACGCTTGTCTCATGTTTGAGGTAGCGAAGGGTATCCAGCACCGGTTCGAGGTGACTCTTGGTAATCTTCCAATAGAATTCCTCGGTGAAGGCCTTGAGATCGACGTTGGCCGCGTCCATGTGGGCATAAAATTCCTGTCGCGGCTTTTCGCAGATGTAGCCGGCGGTCACCGCGACCGATTTTATGCCGAGCTCGTGGCAGGCTTGCGCGACGTCGACCGCGTATTCGAGAAAAATGACCGGGTCGTTATAGGTGAAGGCGACGCTGCGGCACCCCAACTTTTTCGCGGCCTGGGCAATCGCTTCCGGCGCTGCCGAATCTGCAAGCTTATCCATTTCACGGGACTTGCTCATGTCCCAGTTTTGGCAAAATTTGCACGCGAGATTGCAGCCGGCCGTACCGAAGGATAGTACCGGCGTTCCAGGCAGGAAGTGATTTAGCGGTTTTTTTTCGATCGGGTCGACGCAAAAGCCGCTAGAGCGGCCATGGCTAGTAAGCACGATCTGATCATCTTCGCGGGCGCGAACAAAACAAAGCCCGCGCTGCCCCTCGGCCAATTTACACAGACGGGGGCAAACCTCGCAGACGATGCGACCATCCTCAAGCCGGCCCCAGTATCGCCCTGGTACGGTGCCGCTGACATCCGCCAATTCCATACGCACCTTGTCCGGTTGGCATTCAAATGAACGCCCAATCCCTATAGCATAGCGGATGTCGTGTGCCTCCGGTAGGACAGGAGGAGCGAAAGTAGGTATGAGCGTGCGTGAACCGGCGGTAGCCGGACAGTTTTATCCCCGTGACGCGGAAGCGCTCGGCGCAACCGTCACCGCCTGCATGACCGATGCGCCGAAATTCGCGGTAACGCCCAAGGCAATGGTCGCACCCCACGCCGGCTACGTCTATTCCGGGCCGGTGGCGGGAACGGCCTATGCGACGCTGAAACCTTTGGCCAAAAGGATCCGTCGCGTTGTACTTCTGGGGCCTGCCCATCGGGTAGCATTGCGGGGGTTTGCCGTAGCCAGCGACGATGCCTTTGCCACGCCGTTGGGTGATGTGCCGGTCGATTGGCCCGCGCTGGCCCCTGTCTTGCGCATGGACGAGGTCCGCGTCGCCGACGAAGCCTTCGCGGGCGAGCACAGTCTCGAGGTTCATCCGCCTTTCTTGCAAATGGTGCTCGAAGATTTTTCGCTCGTGCCGATTCTCGTGGGCGAGGCGTCGCCTGAACAAGTCGAGCGCCTTGTCGCCGCCCTGTGGGGTGGGCCGGAAACGCTGATCGTGGTGAGCTCCGACCTCAGCCATTGTCACGACTACGACACCGCGCGGAAATTTGATTCGGCAGCGTGTGGTGCGGTCGAAAAATTGCGTCCCGATCTCTTAAAGGACCACCAGGCATGCGGGCGGTGGCCGATTAAAGGATTGTTGCGCCGCGCCCGCGCCCTTGACCTTCGCGCCACGACTTTGGACTTGCGAAATTCCGGAGACACTGCCGGTCCGCGTGATCGGGTCGTCGGTTACGCGTCTTGCGTTTTCGAATACGGCGGTCTCGCTCGGTTGACCGACGAACATAGAGGCCGACTTCTCAACGTCGCTATGGAGGCAATCGCACACGAGCTGGAGGGAAAGGGTCCATATCGGATCGATTTGGCAGAGATCGAACGGCCACTCTTGGCGATGCGCGCTACTTTCGTGACCCTAAAGCTCGATGGCAAATTGAGGGGTTGCGTCGGGTCTTTGGTGCCGAACGCCCCTTTGACCGCGGACGTGGCGCAGAACGCTTGCAAATCGGCGTTCGCCGACCGTCGGTTTTCTCGCCTCACCCAAGACGAATTCAAACGTGCACAAATTGGAATCTCCATTCTTAGTACGCCGCGAGCGCTAGGTTTTACCACCGAGGCCGAGCTCGTCGCTCAGCTCAGACCGGATCGTGACGGCGTCATTCTCGAGGAAGGCGATCGGCGAGGCACTTTTTTGCCCCAGGTTTGGGAGACCATTCCGAAATCGCCAGATTTCCTCGCCCGCCTGAAGACGAAGGCGGGACTGGATGCCAATCATTGGTCGGACAAGATCCGTGCCTGGCGGTTTGCAAGCGAATCATTTAGCAATGGCTGGGTGATGGTGACAGCCCTGCTGCCACTTCTCTGAATCCCTAGTCGCCGCCCCCGCATCCGCTGCCACAACCGCCGCTATCCGACCCCGAATCGGAATCTGAATCGCTACCGGAGAACCCACTTGATTCGGCGGCATAGTGCATAACGTCGCTGCTAGAAAAACCCGCGTCGCCGGAAAAGCAGACATCCGCTATGTCGTGGCGCATCGCGGCGTAGTCACAAGATTCGCCCAGCTCGCGATGAACTTCATCAAAGTCACTCTCGTCCATAAACATGGCGTATCCATAGCAAATGTCACCGGCGGGGAGTCGCGCCGTCATTGCAGCGCTACGGATTTGCGGCCCCGAATAGGTTCTCTTCACGCCGTACCGCTTGGTTAGCATTGGCCCCAATTTTTTCGCATATCGGCGTATCTTTCGCCTCCGCTGCCAGCGCGCGATAAAGCCCATTGTCCCCTCCAGTGACCCGAAAGACCGCACGATTCTTCCGTCGAATCCAATGACCCAGAGCGCGACCCTGCGTCACCCGAATTATGCCCGGATCTCAGGGAAATTATCGACGGGTCAGTTTCTGAGCAAGACAGTGGATCAGAAATATCACGATCCGCATATTTGAGTTCGACACCGGTTATGAGTTATTCGTTTGGCCCGCAGCTGTCAGGGTTCATACAGTACTTTTCGGTCCAACGCCGCAGGGTTTCTTCACCCTTGCCCGGAACCGCCTCTGCAACCTTCGTTCCCCATTCAGTAAGCGCGATGCGCACCATGCCCCAACGCCGCAAAGTGTTTATGCGCTGTACGATTTCCGCTCTTTCCCTCACGCCAATTGCTTTCGCGAGCGCACCCGGTTCAAATGCTCGGGTGGAAAGGCGACAAACGACGTCGCGAAGAATTGGATCGTTCAGCAAGATGATAAGCATCGTGGGTTCGGTCACATTGCACGGACCGCACACGGGGTATTCGGACGTGACGTCGTCCGATGGGCCACCGCGCGCCGACGTAGCGATCAGCAGAACGCCAAGAATTAAGGCCCAATGCTTCATTACGACGCCTTTATACTATTGCGACGCCCCCGCCCGATTACGAAGTTCGACTCCTTTTCTTCGGCGGCCCGTTTCGACCAGATTCAATCGCTTCCCACCCGGGCTTCCAATCACCGGGCCACGTCTTGCAAGGACCAAACCGTTTCCGCCAAACACATGATATCGGCCCGCCACATACGCGACGCGACAGTCGAGTTCCTTTCACGCGTAGCTTATGCCAGCTATTTGCGAATGAGTTGGCGCCATGTCAATGGCTTGGCGATCGGGCCCTGCCCCCGTCAGACGCTCCTAAATGTGCTGGAGTGTTGCCCTTTCGGGAACCGCCACACCTTTCTGACGCACGTCGAACGGGGTTCACTACGACGCTGGGTTCGAGGCCCTTCGAAAGGTTTGCTTGCCCGCATCTCTTCGTGTTGGCCGCCGGAATTTGCCGCGGATCATTCACTTCAAATTCGCGCAAAATTACCGCCGCAGCGAATCGATCAATAGCGGATTTTGATGACTCTCGATTGGTTTATTGGAACCGATAGCACCGGACAAATTGCCTGTCGCACAACCTGTTCGGTGATTGTGCCTGTAAGTAAAGTCTTGATGCCCTCTGGGGCATCGCTGGCCATGACGATTAAGTCCGCAGAATGTTTCTCGGCCAGTGAAATGATATCTTCGGTCGTCTCGCCCCGCTCGATCCTTCGTTCAACTGAATCAACGAGCTGAGGAGGCGCAACTATGGTAGGTTTGTCGCCGGCGTTTTCCACGTGGTAGACAATCAGCTGGGGAGCCTTCTCACAAATCGAAAACAACAATTGGGACAGAGTGTCCATGGCCGGCTGAGCATTTTGCGCGCCGACGCAAGCCATTATTACCCGGTCCAAGTTCACCGTACCGTCACGAGTGGATACGAAACCGCGCCCATGGCGTGGCAAAATCAGCATCGGCGTCTTGGCATGCCGGGCCAAACGTTCGGCCACTGACGGTTTCAAGAATCTTTGCATCCCCGTTCTGCCTTCCGACGCGAGCACAATTAGATCCGAGGGTTCCCGTTTGAGGAATCGCAGCATCGCGTTGACCCGCGTTGGCTTGACGAGACGAATCTTACGGGCATAGATCCCTAGCTTTTCCTTTAACGCATTACCGGAACTTCCAGGATCTAGCGCCCCCCATTGTTCCAAGGTCTGACGAATTCTCGGAAATCTGCGGCGTTTGCGACGGGGGGTCTTTTTTCGCAAGATGTTGACGATGTCCAGCTCACACTTATTGCACAGGGCAATCTTGAGAGCATGGCAAAACGCCATATCACCCGCACCCGACAAATCGGTTGGGAAAAAAATTGGTAACTGCCCAGGTCTGA
>JAAXGF010000098.1 GCA_012267605.1 Alphaproteobacteria bacterium
TGAGGCACCTGGGCAGTTACGTAGGAGATCGGTAATCGCCCGACGCCTGAACCCGAATCCACCAAACCATTAAGGGTTCGCCGCGCCGGCGATAACGGGTAATATTCGGCGCGTTCGAGTCATCAGATGTAGGCAAATAATCATTTGTGGAACTTTCCGGCAAGCTGTCAATTGGTTGTAGCGAGCGCTACTTTTACACCAAATCAGGGTTTTTGAGTTCCGCGGTTTAACACGCTCGATCTTCTGGCTTTGGTAAAATTGGATCGTTCTTTGCGATGAGGGGGAAACGTTGGTAACAGCCAAAAGAATACGCAAACTCCTGGTTGCCAATCGGAGTGAAATTGCCATACGCGTTTTACGCGCCGCCAATGAACTCGGCATACGAACCGTCGCGATCTTCGCCGAGGAAGACAAGCTTGCCCTTCACCGGTTCAAAGCCGACGAGAGCTACCGTGTTGGTGCCGGACAGGGTCCCGTGCGCGCATATCTTTCGATCGAGGACATTATTCGCGTCACCCGTGACGCCAGTGTTGACGCTATTCACCCGGGCTACGGTTTTCTTTCGGAGAACCCCGAATTCGCCGATGCGTGCTCGGACGCGGGGATCACCTTTGTCGGTCCCCCAGCTGACGTAATGCGCGTTGGGCAACAAGGTTTCGGCCCGGGAGGTTGCAGTGCGTGCAGGTACGCCGGTGATGCCTGCTACCGGACCGTTACCCAAAGACCGTGAAGAGGTCCACCGATTGGCTGCCGAAGTCGGCTTACCCGTCATGCTCAAAGCCTCATGGGGTGGTGGCGGAAGGGGCATGCGCGTTATCGAGAACGCAGATCAGCTCGACCGTGAGGTCGAATCGGGGCGACGGGAATCCCTCGCAGCTTTTGGCAACGACGAAGTCTATTTCGAGAAACTCGTGGTCAAGGCCCGGCATGTTGAGGTCCAGCTCTTGGGCGATAGCCATGGCAACGTCGTACATTTGTTCGAACGCGATTGCACCGTGCAAAGGCGCAATCAAAAAGTGGTCGAACGGGCACCAGCGCCGTATCTAAACGACACTCGTCGCAAGGAACTTTGCGACTCGGCATTGAAGCTGGCGCGGGAGGCGGGGTACGTCAACGCAGGCACGGCCGAGTTCTTGATGGATGTCGACAGCGGAGAATTTTATTTCATCGAAGTCAATCCACGTATACAGGTGGAGCATACGGTGACCGAGGAAGTTACCGGAATCGACGTCGTCAAGGCGCAAATTCGAGTTGCCGAGGGTGCCCGAATCGGCGATGTCGCAGCCTCCGGGGTACCCAGCCAAGACCAGATCAAACTTCATGGCCACGCGCTTCAATGCCGTGTTACTACCGAAGATCCGGACGCCAATTTTATCCCCGATTATGGCCGAATTTCCGCATATCGCGGCGCCACAGGTTTCGGGATCCGTCTCGACGGGGGCAGTGCCTATTCGGGCGCCATTATCACCCGATATTACGATTCGCTGTTAGAGAAGGTTACAGCCTGGGCACCTTCCGTGGACGAAGCGATCTCGCGCATGGACCGAGCGTTGCGGGAATTTCGCATTCGCGGTGTTGCGACTAACTTGGCCTTCGTAGAAACTTTGATCAACCACGCCAAGTTCAAGACGGCGGACTACACTACACGCTTCATCGACGAAACACCCGAGCTGTTCAAGTTCGGCAAGCGCCGGGACCGGGCGACCAGGCTGTTGCGCTTTATCGCCGACGTGACCGTTAACGGAAATCCGGTGGTCGAGGGAAGGCCAATCCCGGTGGCAAGGACCGAGGCGGCCTTGCCGAAACTGCAGACCGATGACCCACCGGAAGGGACACGACAACTTCTCGATCGGATGGGAGGGAAAAAATTCGGCGAGTGGATGCTAGCGCAAAAACGCGTTCTGATTACGGATACGACCATGCGCGACGCGCACCAGCCCCTGTTGGCAACACGCATGCGTACCTATGATATCGCGCGTATCGCAGACGCCTATGCACGAAATCTGCCGCAGCTCCTGAGCTTGGAGTGTTGGGGTGGCGCCACGTTCGACGTCGCCATGCGGTTCCTCAACGAGTGTCCGTGGGACAGACTGAGTAATTTACGCCGGCGGGCACCGAACCTACTCTTCCAGATGCTGCTGCGAGGCGCTAACGGTGTCGGCTATACAAACTATCCGGATAACGTCGTCCAAGTATTTGTTGCAAAAGCAGCGGAACGCGGCATCGACATTTTTCGCGTGTTCGACAGTCTAAACTGGGTGGAGAACATGCGTGTAGCGATGGATGCCGTGCAAGAAAGCGGCAAGGTCTGCGAAGCTGCGATTTGTTACACGGGTGACATTCAAGATCCGAATCGGTGTAAGTACGACCTAAAGTATTATGTGACCCTAGCCAAAGAGATGGCCGCCGCGGGTGCGCATGTACTCGGCCTTAAAGACATGGCCGGACTGGTCAAGCCGGGTGCTGCATCAATTCTGGTCCGTGCCATCAAGGAAGAGACCGGGTTGCCTGTCCACTTTCACACCCACGACACCAGCGGAATAGCATCCGCCAGAATACTCGCGGCGGTCGACGCGGGTGTAGACGCAATCGATCTGGCGATGGATTCTATGTCAGGCACAACGTCTCAACCCAACCTGGGTTCCGTTGTCGCGGCATTGCGTGGCACCGAACGTGACCCGGGGCTCGACGCGGCGACCATCCGGCAATTCTCCGACTATTGGGAAGCGACACGCCAGAATTACTTGGCCTTCGAAAGCGATCTCCGCTCCGGCGCCTCTGAGGTATACTTGCACGAATTGCCGGGCGGCCAGTTCACCAATCTGAAAGAACAGGCGCGGGCGCTCGGTCTTGATGGTCGCTGGCACGAAGTCGCCCAAGCTTATGCCGAGGTCAATGACATGCTGGGGGACATCGTCAAGGTGACACCGTCGTCTAAAATGGTTGGCGACATGGCGCTGATGATGGTGAGCGCGGGTTTGACCCGTGCCGAGGTCGAGGACCCGGACAAGGAGATCGCCTTTCCGGATTCCGTGCGCGGATTTTTTCGCGGAGAGCTCGGTCAACCGACCGGCGGATTTCCCCAAGCCCTTCAGGAGAAAGTGCTCCAAGGCGAAGAGGCGATGACCAAACGCCCGGGCGCCTACCTGCCACCAGCCGATTTGGAAGCCTTACGCCAGGAAGCCGAGAAAAAGACAGGCAGAGCAATCTCCGACGCGGAGTTCAATTCCTATTTGATGTATCCCAAAGTGTTCAGCGATTATGCTTCCCACCGTCGGGAATTCGGGCCGGTGGACGTGTTGCCGACACCTGTGTTTTTGTACGGTATGAAACCGGGCGAGGAGATCTTCGTGGATCTCGAGCCAGGTAAGACAATGATAATTCGGTGCCAAGCCATCTGCGAGACCGACGACGAGGGTAACGTCAAGGTCTTCTTCGATCTCAATGGGCAGCCGCGCCGGGCCAAGGTGCCCAACCGTAAGGCGGCTGCGGCGGTCGAAAAGCGCCCCCAAGCCGAAGAAGGTAATCCCAACCATGTGCCCGCTCCAATGCCCGGAGTTATCGCCTCGCTCGCCGTTAATGAGGGACAAAAGGTGGAACCGGGCGACCTGCTTTTGACCATCGAGGCGATGAAAATGGAAACCGCCATTCGGGTGGAGCGCGGAGGCACCATTGCGCGCGTCGTTGCCGGGGCAAGCGCTCAGGTCGACGCCAAGGATCTCCTTATTGAGTTTGCCGCCTAGGGACGCGCGGGCTCGCTGAGGATTGGCTCCCATGGCAACCCAAGATTTCAAGCGGCGTGGTGTTCTTCTGGTTCTGTCGTCGCCTTCCGGCGCTGGGAAAACCGCCATATCGCAAGCGCTTCTGGCCCGTGAAGACATGCTCGAAATGTCGGTCTCGGTCACCACCCGGCCGATGCGGCCGAACGAAGTTGACGGCCAGGACTATCGCTTTATCGACACCGGCCGTTTTGAGCGCCTGGTCAAGCGGGGCGATTTACTTGAACACGCCACCGTCTTCGGCCATCGATACGGGACGCCGCGCGGACCGGTGGAATCAACTTTGTCGTCAGGCAGAGACGTACTGTTCGACATCGATTGGCAGGGCACTCAACAACTTGCCCAGCACGCACCTGACGACGTCGTAAGCATATTTGTCCTGCCACCGTCGATGACGGAACTCGGGCGGCGGCTTGAATCGCGGGCACAGGACAGCGCGGAAGTAGTCGCTTCCCGGATGGCCCGCGCAGCGGACGAGATCAGCCACTGGGCAGAGTACAATTACGTCATCGTCAACCAAGATTTCGACCAAAGCGTTGCGGACGCTCAGACCATCCTCCACGCTGAACGATTGCGGCGCAAGCGGCGCACTGATTTGGTACC
Organism: Alphaproteobacteria bacterium; assembly: GCA_012267605.1. Taxonomy (GTDB): domain Bacteria; phylum Pseudomonadota; class Alphaproteobacteria; order JAAXGF01; family JAAXGF01; genus JAAXGF01. The sequence goes on from JAAXGF010000098.1 coordinate 4,383, forward strand.
CTTCGTTCGCGAACTCACCGCCGACGATTAGCAAGCTTTTCGACGAACCCGCGGCGCAACTAAGACTTCTTTATTCACGCTGAAGCATTGGCCCCAGGGGCCGATGGCCGAAGATGTGGACGTGAAAGTGGGGAACTTCCTGGTTCGCATCCCGGCCATGGTTGGCCAAGATACGGTAACCGCTCTGGACCACCCCTAAGTCGCGGGCGATACTGCCGACCGCTCGAACCAAAGCGGCGATCTCGGCATCAGAAGCGTTTTGGGAAAAATCGTCCATCGATATGAAGGCGCCCTTGGGAATAACCAGCACATGGGTCGGTGCCTGCGGGTTGATGTCACGAAACGCGAGCACGTGATCATCTTCATAGACCGTGTCGTTGGGAATTTCGCCACGCAGGATGCGGGCGAATATATTATTCGAATCGTAGGCCATCGGATTCCCCTCAATTGGCTGCGCTTTTGGCACTGCTGGGCAGCAAATTTAGCCCAAGGCGCGCGTCTTGCCCATGGGTGCCAACGCCGCACGATTAAGTGAACAATCGCGGGTTGATTGCCCGCGGTCGCGAACGGTATGAATGGTCCATAATCTATAAGAGGGAGAGGAACAAATGCCCACACCGATTTCCGGCGGCTGCTTTTGCGGTGCCGTCCGATATACCGTTACCGGTGAACCGAGCCTTGCTGCTCATTGTCATTGCCGCGATTGCCAAAAGGCTCATGGGGGCGGTCACGCATCCGGATTTTTGGCACCGAAAGAATCCGTGAATGTGACAGGCGAGGTCAAGTTTTTCGATTCGAAGGGGGTAGCGGCAACACAGTCAGCCGCGGATTTTGCCCGTCGTGCGGCTCGCCCCTTGTAACCAAACTCGAACTAATGCCCGACATGGTCATCTCAAGCGCTGGCACCATGGACGATCCGAGCGCTTTTCATCCTACCATGAATATATTCACCGAGAATGCTCTACCTTGGGACCACAGGGACCCCAGCCTAACTGAGTTTCCCGGCATGCCGGACATGTAGTGACCCACAGTCAGCCAGAAAACACCTGGAGACCTCTAAATACTCT
>JAAXGF010000332.1 GCA_012267605.1 Alphaproteobacteria bacterium
TGAGGCACCTGGGCAGTTACGGCGTTGACAAAAATGCGCCCCCACGCAAGGTATATCGAAATCGGCTGCGCGACGCAGGCCGATAGCGAACCGCGCCCTCCACAATGTCAACTTCATCGTCCTGATCGGGGTTGTATTGAATGTGTACAAAGCCGGACAACGCGGGTGCGACTTGTGCGAATCCGATTCCTGCGATCTCCCCGATTCGTAGCCGTTCCCGATGGTTGTTGCCGTCGCTACCACCGTAGCGAACCTTGCCCAGCCCGCTGTCGAAGGTGCTAATTTCTTTATCGGTTACAAAGGCTTTTGCGTCGAACAGGGCTGAAACGTCGAAGAAGGGTTGAAACTCGGATCCGTAGGTCGTGCAGGGAATTTGACTCGCCAAAAGGATCGACAGTAACACCCCAATGCGAGGCATTCTTTTCCGCGTAAAAAAAGAAATTTCGGGTGCATTTCGCACAGCTGTTCAGACTCCGGCGACAGGTTCCGTGGCGACCCTTTTCTTCGCGCCAAACTGCGAGGTTTCCAGGAATTGAAGAAATCCCGCTTGGTCGACTGGCGGGCTGATGAAATATCCTTGTGCGGTATCGCACCCGAACTCAGCCAATAGAGTAAGCGACTCCTCGTCCTCAACTCCCTCCGCGGTGACCTTCATGCCCAAACGATGCCCAAGTTCGACAGTCGCCCGTGTGATTACCCTATCACCTTCACGCGTCTTGAGATGACGTACGAACGATTGGTCAATCCTGATTTCCGAAACCGGTAGTCGGCGCAAATACGCCAATGACGAATATCCCGTGCCGAAATCGTCGATGGTCAGAGTAATGTCCATTTCATGGAGGCGGTGGAGTACTTTTAAAGCTTCCTCAGGGTCATCCATCAGCGCGCTCTCGGTGATTTCCAGAGCGATGTCACCGGGGCCAAGCGCGGCGTCGTTCAACAAGGCGCCAAAGCGATCGGGCAAACTTGTGTCGGCCAAATCCTTGACCGAAAGGTTCACGGCCAAAATCGTGTCGAAACCCTTCTCCCTCCAATCGCAGACGGTTTTTACGGCGGTTTCAAGGACCCAGTTTGTCAACATATGAATACGACCGGTTTGTTCTGCCAAAGGGATAAATTTGTCGGGTGGAATAAACCCCCGCTCCTTGTGGTGCCAGCGGACAAGTCCCTCCGCATGAACGGCTTGCCGGCTTGCTACATCGATTTTGGGCTGGAGATACAGCATGATCTCGCCTTGCTCCAGACCTTGGCGCATTTCGTTCATCAGAGTTAGAAGTGCCTTATCGGGTGCGTCGAGATCGGCGTCAAACACCACAAGGTCGGCTTGGGTCATATTTGCCCGATGTAGGGCCGCTTCGGCCTGCTGCAACGCTTCGTCGGCCGCAACTGTTTTCCCTTCGCCGGCAGAAACGACACCCATTTTACAGTACACGTCCAACACGTACTCGAGAATTTCGAAGGGCTCTTCGATGATCGACACGATCTGGTTGCCGGCTTCCTGAATGCCCCGGTCATTGGTTAGCTCAACGGCGATAGCAAAAACGTTCTCATCGACGCGCGCGATGGTCGATTCTCGGGCGTTGAATTTTTCGAGCCGCACGGCAATTTCCTTGAGCAGGCAGTTGCCGATGCGCCGCCCTAGCACGTAGTTGATTCGTTCCAGGGAAACAACTTTGAGTGCGCCCAAAAGAATTGTGACTTTCTTGTCTTGGGATTTGCCTAACCGTTCAGTCAATCGTTTCTGAAATTCGAGGCGATTCGGGAGTTCGGTTACGGTATCGAAACGCGCCATGAATGACAGTTTGGCTTCGCGTTCCTGAACTCGATCGATCATTGTCCCAAAGGTCTCCGAGAGCACGCCGAATTCGTCCGACCGCTCGGCCTCTGGGACTTCGTCATAGGTTCCTTCCCGCACTTTCTGAGCGATGCGGGTCAAGTCCATAATTGGACGGCTCAGACCGAAGGCAAGAAAATAGGCGCCAATCGCCGCGAACATGAGAGCGACGGCGAGAATTTGCGCTTCCGACATTGTGCGCCCCAGTGAACATTCGGCTACAACTTGGTTGCGCCACCTATGAGCCGGGACTTTCCGCCGAATCCCTGATTGCAAAGGCTCGCGACAATCTGCGGATATAGCACCTCCACCAAACTGACCCAGGCGGTAGGAGTGGCTTTGCGAGCACGGCAAATCCCGGGTAATCTCGGGGCATGAGAATAGTCATTGTCGCCGATCTAATCTGCCCTTGGTGCTACATCGGTAGACGTCGCCTAGATCGAGCACTCACGGAATTCCAAAAACGAGGGTCACGAACCGTTTGGGATCTGTGGTGGCACCCGTTTCAATTGAATCCAGACATGCCTCGCGACGGAATGGATCGGGACTCGTATCTGACAGTCAAATTCGGCTCGATTGAGCGAGCAAAGCGCATCCAAGAGGAGGTCACGCGGATTGGTATCGCTGAAGGAATTGATTTCTCATTCGACTTGATCAAGCGCACACCCAATACCATCAACCCACACCGTCTCCTTCATATGGCGCGCGGTTCGAAATGCCAGGACCAGCTCATTGAAATCTTATTCCACCGATATTTTGCCGAAGGAATCGACATTGGAAAAATCGACGAGCTGGTTGACGCCGCCGCTGAGGTTGGCATGGATAGCGTCCACGTTCGTAAACTGTTGGAAAGTGACGACGAGACAAACGCCATTTCGATCGAGGAACTCCGCGCCCGTCGCAAAGGCATTAACGGCTTACCTTCCTTCATCATCGATGATCGCTTCGCTATTTCCGGTGCCCAACCGCCAGAAGTATTCACCCGGATTCTGCAACTTTCCGAACAGGACATTGGCGCGACAAACCAATCGGTTACGGTCTAGCGTTGGCGATATCACAAAGGCTGCTCAAGATCTCACTTAGATCCTTTAACCGAAGGTCGGTATCCGACCAATCTCGCATGAGTACAAGTCGCTGATCGGGCCTCAACCGAGCCGCGCGGCGGTGCCGATGGAGAAATTCGACCAATCCCGCCGGATTCGCGAATCGGTCGCCACGAAATGAAATCACTGCACCGTTCGTGCCCGCGTCAACTTTCTCAACTCCAGCGCGGCGACAAAGAAGCTTCATCGCCACCACAGAAAGTAGGTTCTCGACGGCGCGGGGTATCGATCCGAAGCGATCCACCAACTCGGTACGAAATCCGTCAATCTCGGCTTGATCGGCCAACCTGGCAAGGCGTCGGTACAACCCCAAGCGTACGTCCAGGTCGGGCACATAATTTTCCGGTAGCAGCACCGATGTGCCGACGTCTATCCGCGGACTCCAAGTATCACTTTCCGGAGCAGCCTGGCCCTTTTCCTCAGCACGTAATTTGGCGACGGCTTCTTCCAACATGTTTTGATACAATTCGAAGCCGACTTCCTTGATGTGGCCGGATTGTTCAGCGCCAAGT
>JAAXGF010000068.1 GCA_012267605.1 Alphaproteobacteria bacterium
CTCGAAGCCCGAAGTGCGCCCGGATAACCGAAATTCACCCCGTAACGATCCCAAATTCCAGAAAATCGCCAAGCCGACCGCAAGACCGGACGAACAACCGACGTCGCCAGGATCAAATTCATCAGAAATCAGAGTATTTAGAGGTCTCCAACTTGAAAGCCCAATTATCTTGAACTTGTGGCAGCCCGACCGAGGGCTGCCATTTTTTTAAGTTCGCCGTAAGTTCATGATTATCGGAATTTTGCCTTTCTTGTTATTGAGAATTTTTACAGCAGCATCTGAACGGCGTTCTTCCAGCCCCCATACAGTTCTTGGCGTTTTTCCGGTGTCATGGAGGGCTGATAGCGCCTGGCCGCCTCCCAGGTCCGGGCGATGTCCTCCGGACCATCAAACACGCCGGCCTGCAGCCCCGCCAGACAGGCCGCACCCCAGGCGGTGGTCTCCGTCACGTGGGGAATTTCAACCGGCCGCTCCACCATGTCGGCCAGGAAGCGGCAGACAAACTCATTGGCCGTCAGTCCTCCGTCGGCGCGAATGACAGCCGGCCTATGGCCGCCGTCACCTTCCATCGCCGCCATCAGGTCGAGCGTCTGGTAGGCCTGCGCTTCAAGGACCGCCCGGGCGATATGCGCGCCCGTGCTTTCGCGGCTGAAGCCTGCAATCAGCCCCCTGGCCTCTGGGCGCCAGTACGGCGCGCCGAGTCCCGTAAAGGCCGGCACGAAATACACGCCGTTATTGTCCTCTACTGAGGTGGCCAGCGCTTCGCTCTGCGCTGCTTGCTCAAGCAAGCCAAGCCCGTCGCGCAGCCACTGCACCGCTGACCCGGCGGAAAAAATTGCGCCCTCAATGGCGTAGGCGGTTTGGCCATCAAAACGGTAAGCGGGCGTTGTGAGCAATTTGTTTTGGGATTCTCGAAACGTTTCGCCGATATTCATCAGGGCGAAACACCCCGTGCCGTAAGTCGATTTGACCATGCCGCGCTCAAAACAGGCCTGGCCGATCAGCGCTGCCTGCTGATCTCCGGCCATGCCGCCGACGGTCAGTTTTGGTCCAAAGAGCTCCGTTACGCCGAACGCCGCGACATTGTCTTTCACCTCCGGCAGCAGGCTGCGCGGAACATCGAACAGTCGCAGCAAATCCCCATCCCATTTTTGCTCGACGATATTGAACAGCACGGTGCGCGCGGCATTGGTGGCGTCGGTGGCGTGGACTTTACCGCCCGTGAGTCGCCAGAGCAAAAAACTGTCCACCGTGCCGAAGGCAAGCTCGCCGCGTTCCGCCCGCGCCCGTGCACCTTTCACGTTATCGAGAATCCAAGCGATTTTTGTCGCGGAAAAATAGGGATCCAGCAGCAGCCCGGTTTTGGCGCGCACAGCGGATTCATCGCCCTGCTCTTTCAACCGCGCACATAAATCCGCCGTGCGGCGGTCCTGCCAGACAATCGCGTTATAGACAGGTGCGCCGGTTTCGCGGTCCCAGAGTATCGTGGTTTCCCGCTGGTTCGTGATACCAATAGCGGCAATTTTTGCTGAGTTTTTGACGGCGCTCCGGCAAACCTGCAGTGTATCGTTCCAAATATCCTCCGGATTTTGCTCAACCCAGCCCTTATGCGGATAATGGAGCTTCAGTTCTTTTTGCTGCAACTCCAGAATTTTTCCTCCGTCGGAAAACACAATCGCCCGCGAGCTGGTCGTGCCCTGATCGATCGCCAGCAGCGTTGTTTGCGTCATGATGCGCCTTCCTTATTGGCAGCGCTCGGCTCGGCACTGACAATTTTCAATGATGCTGTGATGAAAAAACCAACTCAATCCAATCTCGTTTAGAATTCAAGACTTTCGCGTGTATCCGGCTGGGCGGGAAAAGCTTGACCGCCCGAGCGCTTGTCCTGTAGCGGCTAGATTCGATTGTCTTGGACCAATTCGACACGCGGCTGTTCTAACCTCAAGAGCCGACGAACACACGATTTCTCGGCCGCTTCACGCCCCACTGCGGACGTCACTCGACGTACTCTTAAAAGGCAAATTTTGACCCAACTCAGACATTCTGCCAGGAACCGAATGAAGCCTCAGTGCATGGTAACCCGCTTCAAATCCGTCTCTTCCCGGTGGTCCAAGACCTCCCGCAATCTCTGAGCGAGATCGGCCATCCTTACAGGTTTGGTGAGCGGCGAAACGCTGTCCCCCAATTGTTCGGCCTTCCGAACGAATTGATCGGCATACCCGGTCATGAAAATAACTCTTAGCTTGGGGTGTTTCCGACGCGCTTCGTGGGACGCTTCGAAGCCGTTCATATTGTCCGGAAGCACGATGTCGCAAAGCAGCAAATCGATGTTCGGGTTGGCAGCCAACTCCGAAAACGCCGCCTTTCCGTTATTGGCCTGCCGAACGGAATACCCCAATTCGCGTAGTATTTTAGCAATCCCGTTACGAACCTCGGCATCATCCTCTAGTACAAGGATCGTTTTACCGTGCCCCTTTGGAACTAAGGTCTCTTCGTGCTCCTGAACTGGCTTGGCGGGCTTCTTCGATCGTGGAAGGTAGATTTGGACTTTCGTGCTCTTTCCCGCCCGGCTTTCGATGTCGACATCGCCTCCGCTCTGCCGGACGAACCCGTGGATCATGCTAAGCCCGAGTCCGCTGCCTTCCCCGACCCCCTTGGTGGTATAAAACGGATCAAACGCCCGCTTCATGACCGCCGGAGACATGCCGGCCCCGTTATCCGCTACTTCAATCTTCACATAGTCGCCGGGGGAGAGTTCCAACGATTTCGGAGCTTGACCGGTCTTGATCTGAAAAATTTCTAGTCCAACTGAAATCCGTCCTCCCTGGTGCATCGCGTCTCGAGCGTTTATCGCCAGGTTTAGAACGGCGTTCTCCAACTGGTTCGGATCGGCATACGCGGGCCACAAATAATTCGGATTCGGAAGCTGAATCTCTATATTTTCGCCCAAGCTATGATCCAACAAATCGGTCATCCCCGTGATGAGAGAATGAACATCGATTGGTTGGGGGCACAGCGCTTGTTTCCGAGAG
>JAAXGF010000011.1 GCA_012267605.1 Alphaproteobacteria bacterium
CTCGAAGCCCGAAGTGCGCCCGGATAACCGAAATTCACCCCGTAACGATCCCAAATTCCAGAAAATCGCCAAGCCGACCGCAAGATCGGACGAACAACCGACGTCGCCAGGATCAAATTCATCAGAAATCAGAGTATTTAGAGGTCTCCAAATTGTTGAAGTAAGTTTTCCTCGTCCATCTGAATATGGGGGGGCCTAATATACCAATAGATTCTGTGCGTATCGACAAAGGAGCGAAATATGCGATCGGAGTAAAATATGCGCAACGATTCCGTCCAAACCATATAATGTTTTTCGATTCTGATGATTATTTGAGTAACCGTATTTCTCAATTTCTCAACAATAATAAAAATGCTACAGGCTGGTTTTCTTCCCAAAGTTTTATGTATTTCGATGGACAGCGATACATTTATCGAATAAAAAAGGTTACAATAAATTTAACGGGACGACAAATATAATTCGGAATGACTTATTCGAAGGCATTGCTAATATATCGGTGGATTCTAGTTTAGACTTAATATTTGAGAAAATAGATAATTATTATCTTAAGATGATATTGGGTTCGCACAAATACACAGAAGATTATTTTAGAGATCGTGGAACGCCTCTTAGTCCACTCCCATTCCCGTCATCGATTTGGCGACTCGGCACGGGAGAAAACCGTTCTTTCATTCGCCAAGAGATCGGATCAGAGGAAGTCATTTCCCTTGCTTTGGTAAAAGAATATGGAATTCCAATACCTCCGCCAATGGCAAGAGGATTCAAAATCTGTTCCAACCTATGGTTCAAAATACAGAGAAAAATTAGGGATGTTATTATTGAAGGTTAGGAAAGGGACAGGAAAAAATACTAGTTTTTAACACCAAAAAAATATTCATATTTTTCTAAACGAAATTCGAAGGCTCGAGAATAGTACATGACGTGGCCACTCCGCCAACTTCGAAGCTTAGTTACGGATCGTTCACGAATGATGTTGAGTAAAGAAGTTAGGAGCGGCTCAAGGGTAGAAATAGGTGCGTTTTGCAGTTATGCGGACAGTCTTCAGGTGAAAATTACCGCTCGGAATATTCTGGCGATTGCCGTCAAAAAGTGCTCATTCTTGGTCGAACGATGTGTCTAATGGATGTCCCCTTCTGATGCTGTGGACGGCTCCTTAAACCTGCATCGCGATGTACCAAATTGCGGTGCCGCCGACGATTAGCGTAAGTCTGTTCATGGCTAGACCCAGCCATGTTGACGCATCGCCAAGCACGTCCGCTCCACCCTCATGAGCAGAAATTCCAACAGATTTTGACCGCTTTTACCTGTGCATTTATCGAAAGAACGAGTGGACTAGACATGCCGGCATAGCAACATTATGCCGAGGTGTGCGCAGTAGGTGCTGGTGATGAAGCGCCGGTTCGCCTGACTGGCAACCTTCGTTCGGAGGGGTGTGCCGAACGAAAATCGATAGAAATTAGCCTATGTCGACACTCTTCAGTTTATTGATTGGTGCTTTCCTCGCCGCGACCGTTCTGCCCTTTTCATCGGAGGTGATGTTGGTGGCGGCGCTGAAAGCAGGCCATTTTAACAAATGGCTGTTGGTCGCCGTTGCGACATTCGGAAATACCGTGGGGGCTCTCGTGAATTGGGGAGTTGGCCGGTACCTACTACGTTGGTCCGACCGAAGTTGGTTTCCGTATTCCCAACGGCAATTCGCACGCGCCTCCGAACGATTCAACAGGTACGGTGCATGGTCATTGCTGTTTTCTTGGATACCAATCATCGGAGACCCGCTGACGTTCGCCGCTGGAGTGCTTAAGGTCCGTTTTGCGCTGTTCTTGCCCCTTGTCACGGTTGGAAAGAGCCTCCGCTACATCTTTATTGGCTGGGCATTCTAACGAAAGCCACGATTTCATTTATTTGAACGCGGCGCCCGCAACTCAAACGAATCCACAGTGACTACCGGATGTAGCTATCAAGAGCCGATTCAGACCGACACCAATCACGGCAGCAGCGCCCCCGGGCACTGGCCCATCGACAGTTTTTGCCGAATTCGTATTACGGCTTTCAAAAACGCGGCGTCGAACCCTGCGGTGAAATCCTAACCACGTTCAAGGCCCATCAGTCGAAATCCGGTTGACGCTCGGGTTGCGCTTGGTCAAATGCGGGGTTTGTCATGCAACGATCGAATATCCGCATCAGTCCCGGGAAACCGTTTAGCGGGCAATCGAAGCGACGTGCATTGAAAATCTGGGGCACCAAGCAGATGTCCGCCATCGTGGGCGTATCGCCGTGGCAGAAGCGGCCGGACCTCGCGTCATCATTAATCAATGCCTCCAACGCGGCGAGACCTTGGGCAATCCAGTGGCAGTACCACCGTCTGCGGTCAATTTCGTCGAGCCCGCAATCGTGTTCGAGGTATTTCAGTACGCGCAGGTTGTTCAGGGGGTGGACATCGCAAGCGATTACCTGGGCCAGGGCACGTACGCGCGCCTTATCGCACTCGGAGACGGGTAGGATCGGTGGCTTCGTATACTTTTCATCAAGATACTCCAGAATCGCTATCGATTGCGTGAGGATGTTCTCGCCGTCGAGCATGACGGGCACCAGACCCTGGGGATTTACGGTCAAGAACCCGGGATCGTGTTGTGCCCCGGCCCTTAAATCCACGGATACGAGCTCGTGGTCGATTTCCTTCAGATTGAGCGCGATTCGCACGCGAAACGACGCCGATGACCGAGCACGGCCAAACAACTTCATGCTTGCCGGCTTACCCACTGCTCTGGCTAACCGAGCCGTCGGCCGGCACGACTTCCTGCTCGATGGCACCAAAGATGGATCGGCCATCGCGGGACAGCATTTCGATACGCACGCGATCACCGGCGACCAGAAACGGAGTCTTAGGCGAGCCGCCAGAGATCGTCTCGCGCATTCTTACTTCGGCGAGACAAGATGCGCCCGCGGAAGAGTCTTGGTTGGAGACGGTGCCGGATCCAAGGATCGTGCCAGCAGCTAAATTCCGCGATTTCGCGGCATGAGAGATGAGTTCAGGAAAACCGAAAGTCATGTCCACGCCCGCGTTGGGCTGGCCAATCAATTCGCCATTCAGTGTACTTGTCAGTGGCAAGTGCACGGCGCCGTCGCGCCATGCATCGCCAAGTTCGTCGGGCGTTACTGCGACGGGCGAAAATGAGCTAGCTGGCTTGCTCTGGAAGAGGCCGAATCCCTTCGATATTTCCGACGGTACAAGCGCCCGCAAGCTGACATCATTCAAGAGCATAAAAAGGTAACTGC
>JAAXGF010000170.1 GCA_012267605.1 Alphaproteobacteria bacterium
ACGCCGCGTATCGCGTCGATCTCCGCCCGCGTGACCGGCTGGTGGTAGGCGATGATGGCCAATGTTTCGATCGCCGCCCTTGACGGTTTCCTGCGTACTCGCAAGTGGCGTTTTAGCTCGGGCGCCAGGTCCTCTGAGGTCCGCATCGTCCAACCGCCTCCAGCCTGTACCAGATTGATACCTCGGTCCTGGTAGTGGTTCTTGAGCTCCGCAAGCAAGGCGCTTGGCTTGACGCCACGGGGTAGCTTTTCCCTAATCGTCTCTTCGTCGAGTGGGGTCTCGCTGGCAAACAACAGAGCTTCAAGAAGCCGCAGATCGTGGCGAGCGTCAGCCATTGGATCCGCCCTTATCGGACGATGAACGCAAGAAAATCGGCGCGAATGCGCTTGCCTGCCGAATTTGCACCCGCCCCAGGCGCGCAAGCTCGAGAATCGCCGCGAAAGTGGATGCCACTGCCGACCGGCGAACCAGTTGTTCCTGAAGGTCGGGTGGAAGGAAGCGGCGGAGGTCTTGCCAATCCGGTGCCAATCCCATCATGCGAGACAAGCGTTCGAGCGCCTGGTCGACCGAAAAAAGTTGGCCGTGTTCGAAAATCAGGGGAACATCGGAATTGCGTGCCAGATTTGCCGCGTAGGCCTGTAGCAGCTCGTAAAGTGAGACATCGAGGTCGGTCGTCGTCTCGGCCGTGATGCCCTCAGGCATTCCACGCGCAAATACATCCCTGCCAAGCAAGGACCTAGCCATAATCTGCGCACCTGCTTCTCGCATGGACTCGAGAGCGCGAAGCCGTTCGACGAAGGCTTTAGCCATATCGTCGGCGCTCGGTTCACCGTCACCAGGTTCGGGTAAAAGGATGCGCGACTTGAGATAAGCGAGCCAAGCCGCCATAACCAAATACTCGGCGGCGAGATCGAGACTCCGATTGCGTGCATCGGCGATGAAGGCGAGGTACTGGTCAGCAAGCTGCACCATGGAAATATTCGCCAAATCCACTTTTTGGTCGCGCGCTAACGTCAGCAAGAGATAGAGAGGGCCTTCGAAACCATCAATGTCGACGACCAGTCGCGCGGTCCGTTCGTGCCGATTTTCGACATGTGATTGGGTTGGAAACGCCACGGTGGTCATATGAGCTCGGCGAAATTCAGCCCGGTCGCGTATGACAACAAGTCAAACACGAATGAGAGGGCGGGCCGCATGATCCAAACGAATAGGTTCAAGTCGACACCAATTTGCCGTCCGACAATTGGCAGAACGAACAGCGCACCAAGTAGAATTATAATTCCGAAACGTTCCAAACGAGCAAATTGGACCGCGAACCGAGGGGGCAAGAGTCCGGTCACGACCCGGCCGCCGTCCAGCGGCGGCAACGGAATCATATTGAAAACCGCCAGAATGACGTTGATCAGGATGCCATTCTGAAGATTGTAAAATAGCCATTCGCTGAGCCATGGAGAAAACATCGGCGTTAAATAAATCAGCCAGCCGCAGGCAAGTGCGATTCCGATGTTCATTCCCGGACCGGCCAGTGCCACCAAAACCATGTCTCTTTTCGGGTGGCGAAGGCGGGCGAAATTAACTGGTACAGGCTTTGCGTATCCGAAAAGAAACGGAGCACGAAGCAACAGGAGAAGACCGGGCAGAATAAGAGTACCGAAGTGGTCGATGTGGCGTAAGGGATTGAAAGATACCCGCCCCAATCGCCGCGCGGTATCGTCTCCGAGTTTTTCCGCGACCCATCCGTGCGCGGCTTCGTGGAGAGTGATCGCGAATACCAAAGGCAAGACCCAGATCGAGACAAGGTAGAGGATGCCGGCAATATCGTTCATGGCTCAAGCATCCAGGGTAAGAGGTTCAAGAATCTCGTTTAGTTCGTTCAATGTCTCTTCGCGGTTGAACGGTGGATCGTCGACCGCTTCGACATCAGGGACGGGGCGTTGAAATGGCGCACCCATGGCTGACACGGCGTCCGCTATTTCCCGCATTTCCGCCATCGAGGCGTTACAATGGAGGACTACGTCGCAGCCGGCAGCCAGGGCGGCAGCGGCGCGTGTGCCGAGCGGTCCGGAAAGCGCCCCCATGGAAATATCGTCTGATATTAGCAGGCCCATAAATCCAATTTCGCCACGAATTTGGTTCTGGATAACGGCCCGCGACAATGTCGCTGGCGCCGAGTCGAGATCTTGGTATACCACATGTGCCGTCATCGCCCACGGAGCGTTGGCCAGAGCCGTGAACGGAACAAAATCGATTTGCCGCAAGTCTTGACCCTGTGCGTCCACGATCGGCAAGCTCGTGTGGCTATCAGCTCGGGCTCGGCCATGGCCTGGTATGTGCTTGATAACGGGTTGCACACCGCCCGACGACAATCCATGGCAAATCGCGCCACCTATTTTAGCGACGATTTGGGGATCATGACCCAGCGCGCGATCGCCGATGATATCGTGGGCACCCCGTTCCGGAACGTCGAGCACAGGTGCGCAATTCACCGTTATCCCCAACTCGAACAGATCCGCCGCTATCAGCCGAGCGTTGAGGCGCGCGGCCCGGCATGCGGAACCCACATTCCTCCGGGCAAGTGGGGCAAAGGTGTATGCGGGAGGCGCTGCCCGCCATTGCGGCGGTCGCAAGCGTGCGACGCGCCCACCCTCTTGGTCGATCAAAATGGGGGCGTTGGGCCGGATTCGCTTAAGCGAATTGACTAAGGACCGGATTTGATCCGGTGACTGGCAGTTCCGTGAGAACAGGATGAAACCGAGCGGCTGTACAGCACTAAATAAATCCTCCTCCGCCGGTAGTAGAGTCGTCTCAGCGCACCCAAATATGATCGGTTGGGTGACCCCTGATTCGGCAGTGGGAGTGATCCGACCCGGACCTGATTTAGTATCGCCTAGGGCCATGGTACGGGCTGATGGTTCCCATCGAACGAATCCCCCCTCTCACCGCGGTCGCGTGGCCGGGCGGAATGTGCAGTCTAAGCCGACGCGATCAAAAACACCCGCAGGCTAACAATGGCATCCCCTCCCGGCCTTGGCAAACTTCGCGTAACCCGCCAGCGCCTTAACGAATTTTTCCCCCTTGCTTGGGACTACGCGGATCGACCCGGCTGTATGCCGGGTGATTCTCGACCAAGCCAAATGGATCTTGATGAATGATGATCTCGGCGCAGGGAAACGCCTCCTTTACAGAGGTTTCGACTTCGTCGGTGACCTTGTGAGCGAGGTTGAGTGATATTCGACCGTCGAGCTCCAAATGAAACTGAATAAAGGGTTGGAGACCGGATCGCCGGGTGCGAAGCTCATGAATGCCCTTCGCCTTGGGGTGCTGCAGAACGATGTTGTATATCTTCTCGCGCTCACCGTTCGAGAACTCGCGATCCATCAATAATTCGACGGCCCGGCGAGCGATTCGCCAGGCGCCCAATAGGAGATAGCTAGCGATAGCCAGAGCGAAAATCGGATCCGCGAGTTGCCAGCCGAGGTAGCTGGACAACCCCAGCGACACAATGACGCTGCCGTTTATAAGCGCATCGGTTTCATAATGCAGAGCGTCCGCTCCGATCGCCGTCGATCCCGTTGTGCGTACAACATATCTTTGAAATAGAACCAGGGCCACGGTTAGCGCGATGGAAAGCACCATCACGCTGATCCCTACCATGGGTTGCTGAATTGGCACAGGGTCGATAATTCTTTCCCCGGCCTCGAAAATCAGAATCATAGCGGAGCCTGTAATGAACGCCGACTGCCCAAGTCCGGCTAATGGCTCCGCCTTGCCGTGACCGAATCGGTAATCCGCGTCCGCCGGACGCAATGCACGCCGAACCGCCAAGAAATTTACCATCGACGCCATAACATCCAGAATGGAATCGACCAGCGAGGACAGCAGGCTGACAGAGCCGGTGAGCACCCAAGCAACAATTTTGACCACGATCAGGGATGTCGCCACAACTACAGACGCCGTCGTTGCGGCCCGCATCAATTTTCCGGCGCTTGCTGGTTTCTTAGCCCGCCTCCGGGTGCGGGTACCCCCGTTTTGCCGCCGATACCAGCGTACGAGCGCGTGGGCGACCAACATCACCGTGACGAGAAAGACGACAGTCGAAAATTCCAAGTTACTTTCCTGCCCTTCCCAATCGACGCCCTTCACCCGCAGCGGCACCGCACAACCGCGGCGAGTTCGTCGGTCTTTCCCGGCGTATCTCTGTTTCGTGTCACCCGTCGGTAAGGCGAAATCGAGTGCCCTCGCCCGCCAAGCGACCGGTTATAACCGAGGCGATGGCCAATGATAAGCAGGAATAGCCGTGGCGAGACATTCCGCCAGCGAATTTCCCCTGTACGCGATTTGTGCGGACTTTCCAATTGCGGTGACCGGTGCGGCACTGTATGGATGAGAGTATGATTCCATTAAGCGTCGAATATGATCGGGTTCCGATCATCCGGGCAATCACGGGAACACGTCCGGATCAAACTCATAACCCGCCGGGCGGGAGCGGCTTACCTAGCGGGGAGACGGCACGATGCAACGAGTCATGGGATTCCTGGGGATTTCCCTGTTTGCTTCGATCATTTCGCTCGGTGCGTTCGTAGGGGACGCCCGCGCCCAGATTTCCTACCAGCTCAAGCTCAAGTTTGCGACCCAACTTGAGGAGGCTCTCGGTCACCTTTGGGCCGTCGAGCAAGACCTGGCGGAAAACGATTCTGTCCACGCCTTGTACCACGCCAGTCATCCTATTTTAGAACTGTACCAAAGCCTTAAACCGATCTTGGAGGAAGAGGACCCGGAGCTGGACGCCAAGTTTCGCGATTCATTTTCGGGCCTGATCGAACGCACCGGTCCGGAGATGACGCCTCAACAGGCGAAAAAGGCACTCGACGAAGCAAGAGCCCTTGTCGAGCAAGCGAGATCAAAGGTCGTAGGTCTGGATTTAAATAACAGGCCGACGTTTAAGGCGCACGTTATGCGGAACTTATTGGGGTCTTCTTTAACAGAATATAAGCGAGCCGTCGTCGAGGAAGAAGTTAAAACGGTGAGCGACTTCCAAGACGCCACCGCATTCTTTACCAGATCTCTGGAACTGTTCGAGAGACTTAAGTCTAGGATGGACGGCAAGGAGCGCGACGTCGCTCAGAGATTTTATGGCGACCTGGCGGGTGCCTACAAACGGGCGGCCAACCCTGCGCAAGTCGAGAGCCTCACCAACGGCGTGATCGACCGATTGGCGAAATCGTTCCCGCCGGACCCCGCGCTTGAAGCCGAAGTGGATGCCACCGCGGTGCGCAAAGCTGCGGAAATGAAATCGGCCAAAGCGATGGAAGAAGCGTCTGCCGCGCCCGCAACTCCCGCTACGCCGGATGATACGGCGGAAAGCTCGGGTTCTTCGACGAAGAGGCTCGAATTGACGCCGGCACCAACATCGAAAGAACCAGCGAAGACGGCGGCCAAGAAAAGATTGATGCCGAAGCTAGATGCCGACAGGGGAAAGGTCATTTGCCGGAACGGTACAGTGAAGATTGTCCAGATCGGAAATGACAATGAGGTCTGCGTAATGCCGGCTGTTGCCGATAGACTGATTCTGCGCCGTCGCGCCCGAAAACCTTAACGGAGAACGTTATTCCGGGGACACGGATTGGAGGGTTGTTATCGGCCACTGCACACATCCGCCAACCTGCCCATCCTAAAACCGGGCTGTGTCCCAGCCATTTTCCACCGTACCAGCCCATTGACACTCAAATTGTATGGCAACCCCTAGTTGTTTTCCGTTCGCTCCCTCGTACAAGTATCTCCGCCCATACCGATTTCCCCAGCCTGCAGTATTTGTCTCAACCTACGCCTTGCAGTGGAAGGTTGGCGTAGCTTTGCTAGTTGCGCAACGGTCAACTGGCTAGCCTGATGTATTCATCAGG
>JAAXGF010000186.1 GCA_012267605.1 Alphaproteobacteria bacterium
GACATGGGCCACTCGCACAACGGTTACTGATCACTCTCGTTGAACGCGGTTGTTACCAAGTTCAGAAGCCCTCACTTCATCGACGCTACGGAACTACGAAAGCCGTCAAACCGAAATCGGGATGCGGCGCAGACAGCGCTTTCCATGCAATATCGACACCCCACTTTTTTTGCACTGTGAAGATTGTCCCGGTAGTCTTGTATTGCTGATAAGGCACCTCGCGGGGCGGTATGTATGTCTGGGCAGTGTGCGATACGAAGCCATCGGACGTGAGCCTTCTTGCCGGCGGCGAGACAGAATGCCCGAACACCGTCATGCTCCGATCCCGGCAAGACGGGGTTGATACTGGCTTACGGGCGAACAATGGGGAACGTCCAATGTCCGCACGACCGCCAATTCCTAGCCACTGGCTTGCCGCCGGGTTGTTCCTGGCAGGCGGCTCGTGGTGCCCGTCCGCAAATGCCGAGGAAGGGTTTTACACTGCGGTCGCTTTCGAACGGAGCTTTGCCGGCGTGGATTACGAAAAGTCGGTCGAACTTGATTCGCCGTTCTCCGCCATGACCGCTAGCGACCACACGCGGGACCCTGTCGACGCGCTCAAGGTGACCGTGGGGTACCGCTGGCCCGTGTCAAGCCGACTGTATCTCGCCGGCGAGGTCGAAGGCGCGTTCTACCTCAACGACGAGGCTGCGGGATTTCTGGAGGGAACCGGTGAGGGCGACACCGACGTCTGGCCCGGAGCGTGGACTCTCGAGAGGCACCGCGCTGTCGGTTTGAACGCGCGGATAGGGTATATCCCCGGCTCGCTGGAGTTCCTGGGCACGGAGCGGTGGCTTTACCTGTTCGCGGGCACCCGTTGGATCGATGCCGAAATAGAGGCGGCGCACGTCAATCGGCGCCTGGATGTCGCCGGCTCGCGACGCGCGGACCGCACTTTGAATCCATGGCTGGTAGGGGCTGGCATCGAGTTTGGGGACGCTGGAAGCCGTTTCGATCTACGGCTGAACTACGCGGTCGATGAGGTCGACTTCGGCTTCGGCGGTGGCGCGGCGGACGATCCGAGGCTCGGGTACACCTTCGATGTCCGGGAATGGAGCGTGTCCCTGGGTTACGTCATCCCATTCGGCGACTGACCTTCCATCGGCCCCCGGTAGTGCCGACACGGCCGCCGACAACGGAAACGTCACCGTGCCTATGCACGATTGCCGCGCGGCATTGGCCGTCGATGCTCACGCCCGCCTCTGGCCCCGCTGCGGTGAGCGACGATGGTGTCCGGCGGCAACGCCCTAACGTATTTTCCACACCACCATTCAGGTGGAGAAAGCCTATTGCTCCGACGCGCCTTCAGAACCTTGCGCCGGGAGTCAAAACCCATATCGGGTGGACCTTATTTGAGGCCGAGAGGAATCGATTGCTTGCCCCAGGGTTCGGAGATACGGAACCGATATTCCCTGCTCGGGTCGAACTCAAAGTCCTCGTAGCTGCCGTAGCCGATCGCCGGACCGAATAGAAACTCTATTTCCTTTGCCTGACCAGGCTTCAGCACTGTTTGCCCGGAGGTGAAATTCGTCGAGGAATACTTGTACGTCTTGTGGCCGTCGGTAACGTCGTAGTTGCACACCGCCGGCCCCGTGCACATCAATGTGACGTTTTGGTCCGAGCCGGTGTTTTCCACCAGAAACTTCAGGTTCAATAGTGGGGTACCGGATCCGCTGATTTCAACTTTGGATCCCGGATAGTAAAACGTCACCGGGCCGACCACATATTGTGTGGAAGATTCCTTCAGTTGATTGATGGCGAAATCCGTCTTGATCGCCTTTTCGCATTCGTATTTCAAACGCGGGTTGGGCTTGTCCTGGCAAACGGAGAGCGCCCCTTCAAGCGATGCCGACTCGGCGTCGCGCAGGCTTAAACTCACGCTGGCAGCGAGAACGGACATGGAGACGGCGAGAATCGCCTTGGAAACCGTCTTACTCGGTATCATTTTTCACCCTCTCCTCCGGTCGATTTTCAGTTCGTCCGTCTCCAACCGACAATACGGCAAGATGAGCAAAACCGAGAGCGAACAATTGACCGGACACTCAGACAGCCGCTGGACCACCGTGTGGTTTCATTCTGAGAGATCAAATTTCCGCGCCGAATAACACTCCAGGCCATCGGGACAACTTCCACCGCGCCAAGGGGAGTCAATATTTCACGCCGAATCAAACTTTGGCATAAAGCTTTCTCAACCGATTTCGTGATCGCCAATGAGCATAGACGCGCACGGGAGAAAGCCGGACAAGAATCCTATGTCGTAGGCCGTGCCAACCATGCAGGCGAACAAAAAGCCAAAGCTGAAACAGCCACGATGAGATACGGAATGAGCACGCCTGAAGAACGTTCTCGCTTTCAATGCAGTCGATTTCCAGACCAGACTTCGGGCCAAAGGGGCGGGGCGCGCCGGGAAACCGGATTCGCCGGCGTTGGTCGGCAAGCGCGGCATCAAGCGAGGCATATCGGTCCCACCGGACTTGAAACCGAAAAGGAGAAAGAGGGAAATTGAGCTTCCCGAACTTCCGGTCGACCGCTCCGAGCCATGAATACGCCTGCGAACAGGAAATCGGCGTGCGCCAAGTGACGTTGGCCGGGTCGGAATAGAAATCGTGATCGGCTGCTCTGGCCCAGGAATCGATCGATTCCAGGGTCGGGTTCCAAAGCACGACGACGGAATCAAAGGGACACCAATTTGCACGGAGGACAGATCGCTGGATTGCGTCCAGTCCGAGAAGCAAACGGGTGACAAAATCGTCGAGAGCGGAAGACGGATTCCTCGGCACTGAAGGAAGTACCGAGAACCACAACGGCAAGCCAACAATCAGTACTCCACGTCCGTAGTCATCGACGAGCGAACGATAGGGGCGGGCCTCTTGGCCCTTCCAGGCCTTCTTGATCACTGCCGCAAGAACATGATCAGCCATTGCGCGTTGCAAACGCGCGTCGGGAAGGCCGAGATCGAGAGACCGCAGAAAGTCCTGTGCATCAATCTCTCCTTTACCCCGCAACCCGTTGTATTCGCGAACAAAGCGATTTACGCCGGTTGCTCGCCCAGGCTGGAAAACCTCGGTCACTTCAACCCAGGTGCGCACCGTTACCAGAGATTTGAAGTGGCGAGTTAACAATCCAAAATCGAAAAAGGCGTCGCCTGGATCGTCCGGGCTCCTCCCTATATCCGCGCGGCGAAGCTCCTTCCTCCAAGCCATGCCCACGACACCGGGGCGGCGCCATCTTTGGCCGGACCACTGCCTAATCCAATGTCGCTCGCGCAGATATTTCGGCCTGTCCCGGGGGCGAACTTCTCGCCAATCGGGGTCATCGTCATTGCCACAAACATGAAGGATGCCGGTCCCCCGCTCAGGAATGTCCAAACCATCCACGTCCACGGCGACCCTCTCGGTGGTCAATCGGTTATGTATGCCTGCGGTCTGGTGCGCTCGTAGTGCGTCGCAACGGCCCGCGCCGCCATATTGCCCACCCTGACCGCGTCCACCAGCATCAACTCGGAATGTATCGAAATCATATTTGTGCCTGGGATACAAGGGAGACTGAGAGGAAAGGGTGAAATGATTGAAAACATGTAACTGTGTT
This sequence comes from Alphaproteobacteria bacterium, assembly GCA_012267605.1. Lineage (GTDB taxonomy): Bacteria > Pseudomonadota > Alphaproteobacteria > JAAXGF01 > JAAXGF01 > JAAXGF01. The sequence goes on from JAAXGF010000186.1 coordinate 3,628, forward strand.
TCCACCCTCGAAGCCATCGCCAAGGATCACCCGGTCGGCCTTCCTGACGAACTCCTCCCCTGGAACTTTAAAAGTCCGTCAAACTAAAATCAAAATGGGGTATAGCCATCGCTTACCGTTTTCGGCTACCACGGCAGGTCGATCCTGATCCCCAAGGGCTCGCGCCTGGTGTGCGGCTTCCGCGCCCCGAAGCCGGGCGAGTCGCGGCTCGGCCTGAACTGCGGCCGGGTGCTTCTCGGCGGCAGCCGGGCGGAGATATGGCAGGCCTCTGGCGGCGGCTCCGACGTTCAGGGCCGGCGCGGGGTGACCGGCGAGGTGGACCGCAGGTTCTCGGAGAAGTACGGCACGGC
>JAAXGF010000289.1 GCA_012267605.1 Alphaproteobacteria bacterium
GGATTTGCAAAAACTTTTGACCACCACTATCACGGCGCCGGAAACAGTCAACCCCTACCAAACCCCTGGAAAATCAAGGCCTCATCGCAGGTCTTCGCACTTCATCGCAGGTCTTCGCAATTCGTAAAGACTTTTGACGCCCCACAACCGCCGTCACTTTGGCACTGGCTTTGGCGTTCGAGCCGGCAGAAGCCGATGTGATGAAGCGATCGCCACGGCGACCCGATGAGCCGATCCTCTCCGGTTTCCTCGTGTGGCGGATCGTCTTCGTATCGACCGTGCTCGTGCTTGGTGTTCACGGTGTATTTGTCTGGCTAGAAGGGACTGGCGCAGATATCGAAATTGCCCGCACAGCGTCTGCCAATACGTTGGTCATGTTCGAAGTGTTTTACGTCTTCAGTGTACGAAAACTGCAAACCTCGCCGTTGACAGGTCTCTTTACGCGAGAGGCCCGATTGGCTTGGGCAGCGGTCAGTGTAGTGGTCCTCTTGCAATTACTCTTCACCTACGCGCCCTTTATGAATTGGCCGTTTCATTCTCGGCCCCTATCGGTGGAAATCTGGGGGGTCAGCATAGCCGTAGGGGTGACAATCTTTTTCCTTGTCGAGGTCGAGAAATTGGTCATCCGAGTACTGAGTAAAGCACAGCGGCGCCATCACGACACGAACAACTAATCACGTTTCGAAGAGCCAAGATTGGCTGTCCGCGAGTGCCGATAGCAAGCCCTCATTGACTACATGAACAAACGTCATTCAGCCCCTTGCTCCCGCGCCAGCATCACGTCGCTCTCCAGAGCTCGATCAAACCGGACCGAGAGATCGAGTGCTCTCAAAAATGTCCTCATGGTTTTGTTCCATTTTTGAACGCTTCGATCTTCTTCTTCACCATCATCCTGCCCTGGACGAATCTATTCGAAATGCATAAGAATGTGCACAGCCTAGCAAATTAGTGAGGCAGCGTGATTCACGAGCACCCTCAGACGGATGCCCCTTGCTCCGCAGCGAAGAAGACAAAACGTGTATGGCGCCTCGCCGCGTTCGAAGGAATTCTTCTTCTTAGCCGCTGGCTTCAGGTTCCACTTCTCATCGGTTTAATCATCGCCCTCGTGGTCTTCGAAATAAAATTTGCTGAGCATCTGATCGATACTCTAACGACGCTTAAGTAGATCACCCGCCAGCAGGCGATCCTCCTCACGCTCGATCTCATCGACATGGTGCTGATCGCGAACCTCGTCGTCATGATAGTGATTAGCGGTTACGAGACCTTCATCTCACCGCTCCATGTCTCAGACAACTCGGATGTCCCCGCTTGGATGCGGCGGACGACAACTGGCAAACTAAAGCTCCGAATTGCTACGACCATACTGCTCATATCCACGATCCACCTACTACACGATTACCTTGACCCTGCTCATCTAGATGAGACGAGGGTGACCTACATGCTGATCTCACAGATCGTCTTTCTTGCAACAGCGGCGGGGTATGTTGTTTTCCACTGGCTGGAGTACGGGTCACAGACCAAAGATGACCCTTGACTCTACCTATTTGTAGGAACGCCCGTTTTTCAGGGCGCGAACCGTAATGGTCACCTAGCCACATTGTAACCCAGGTCAGGCCGAAACCAAAGAACAGGGCGCCCGGTGAGAATCTCTTCGGAAGACGCCGCGTCCAGAGTATCACTGTCGATCGAGCGCCGACAAACCGACTAAAACGATCCGGATCGTATCCTTAGCGGATGATTGGTTCTGCGCCCCGCCGCATGTTTCCCTCCGCAGCTGCGATGTGTTTTTTCACCTCCATGAAACTATCTGGTGTCACCGAGTTAGAGTCGATTCCGTATTCCACGAGAGACTCCGCGAACGATGCGTGGTCACTAGGCGCTTGACCACAAAGACCAACTTTTACGCCTGCGTCGTGCGCTTTCGCGATTACCGTACGGATCATCCACTGAACCGCCTCGTCTCGCTCATCGAAAAGGTCCGAAAGTTCCTCCGAGTCGCGGTCGACACCGAGCACCAGCTGGGTCAAATCGTTGCTTCCGATCGAAAACCCGTCAAAGCGTTGGCAAAAATCCCTCGCCAAAACGACGTTCGCGGGGATTTCGCACATCACGAAGACTTCAAGACCGTTCTCGCCACGCGAGATCCCGTTTGCGGCCATGATTTCAAGAACCTTGTCAGCCTCCTTCGTCGAGCGGCAAAAGGGGATCATCACGATGACATTTTTGAACCCCAGATCGTCGCGCAGTCGTCGAATCGCTTGGCATTCAAGAGCAAACCCTTCGCGATAACGCACCGAATAATACCGTGACGCGCCACGGAAACCGATCATCGGGTTTTCTTCCCCTATTTCGAACGCCTCGCCACCGAGTAGTTTGGCATACTCGTTGGACTTGAAATCACTGAAGCGAATGATGACCGGATTTGGGTAAAACGCCGCCGCAATTTTCGCGAGTCCGCGCGAAAGACGATCTACAAAATACTGGGCCTTATCCGTATACCCATGGGTGAGCTCCGCGATAATTTTTTTGTCTTGCGTGTCCTGTAGTGTGTCGTACTGAACCAAGGCCATAGGGTGAATTTTTATCGCGTTATTGATCAAGAACTCCAAGCGGGTAAGGCCCACGCCGTCGGCGGGGAGTCGCCACCAACGGAACGCCGCCGCCGGGTTCGCCAAGTTCAGCATTACCTTGGTGCACGTCCGCGGTATCCGATTGACATCGACTTCGTTGACCTCGTATTCCGCCTTCCCGTCGTAAATGAACCCGATGTCGCCTTCGGCGCAGGAGACCGTCACCTCTTGACCCTCATGCAACACCTCGGTCGCGTCGCCAACTCCAATAACCGCGGCAACACCCAATTCGCGGCTGACGATGGCCGCGTGAGACGTTCGGCCCCCGTGATCGGTAACGATCGCAGCTGCCCGTTTCATCAGAGGAACCCAATCGGGGTCCGTTGTCTCAGTGACAAGGATCGCGCCAGCCTCAAATCGACCGATTTCGTCGGGGCTGTGAATGAGACACACGTTACCGTGAACAATCGCGTCACCGATCGCGAGGCCCGACGCTAATTTCTCGCCGGTGCTCTCGATTCGATAGGACTTAAACGCGCTCGGTTGTTTTCTGGACTGCACCGTTTCCGACCGCGCTTGAACGATAAAAAGCTCGCCACTTCTCCCATCCTTAACCCACTCCATGTCCATGGGCACGCCATAGTGGGTTTCAATTGAACAAGCCGATCGCGCGAGCTGCAAAATATCCGCATCGTCGAGGACGAAGGAATTTCGTTCCGCCAGGGACGTCGAGACGTTTTGAGTCGGCTCATGGCTCTTCTTTCCCGTCAGCATTTTGTGAGCCTTCTCACCGAGCTTTTTTTCAATAATCGGTACGAGTTTCGGATCGCTCAATAGCGGCTTGTAAACCTGATACTCGTCGGGATCGACGGTACCCTGCACGACATTTTCTCCTAGTCCCCAGACGGCATTTATGAGAACAATGCGGTCGAATCCGGTCTCGGTATCGATGGAAAACATCACCCCGGCTCCACCATGATTCGCGTTCACCATCAATTGAACGCCGACGGAGAGAGCAACCTTCATGTGGTCGAATCCCTTGGCCTCCCTATAGCTGATGGCCCGATCGGTAAAAAGCGATGCAAAACAACAACGGCAGGCCTCCAACAAGGCCTCTTCACCGGTGATATTCAGAAACGTCTCCTGCTGCCCGGCGAAACTGGCATCCGGTAGGTCCTCGGCCGTGGCGCTCGAACGCACGGCGACGGCGGCATCGGCAAACCCGACACGCGTGCAC
>JAAXGF010000196.1 GCA_012267605.1 Alphaproteobacteria bacterium
CCGCCTCTAAATCGCCGCGGAAAACCTCGAAATCAATGACCCGCGAAAACGCTTCGAGATGATCACCAAGATCGCTCAGCCGACGAAGCCGATTTTCAAAATCCCAAAAACCTGGTTGCGACACGATGCTTCCCCCAAAATCACTCCTCCCCCGATTGAATCATTTTCCTCCCAAAATCGCGAGGTTTTTAGAAGTGTCCAAGCGAAAGGAGCTCGAAATTCCGGGCGTACGCAAGGTCGTGTACGACCTCAGCCGAGACGCTTCGGCGTCGACGCACCACTACATCGTAGGTCTGGAGAAAGCCGTATTATACGGTCAAGCAGTGGCACGGGTGACCATGGCGCTCAAGAGACGAGGGTTTATCCCTGACGTCATTTATGCCCATCCTGGATGGGGCGAGCCGCTCTATGTTAAGGATGTGTATCCCAATACTCCCCTGGTCAATTTGTATGAGTTCTATTACCGCGCTTTCGGATCGGATGTTGATTTCGACCCAAGCCGCCAACCCAAGTTCGACGATGTCGCGCGCATCCGTACGAAGAACACGACCAACCTTTTGTGTCTCGAAAGTGGTAACTGGGGCATTTGTCCGACCCATTGGCAGTACGCGCAGTTTCCCACGGAATACCGTTACAAACTCTCCGTCATTCACGACGGTATTGACACAAGCCTGGTGACGCCCAACTCGAATACCAAAATTAAGCTGGCTAGCGGTGTCGAATTGGGACGGGATACCGAGGTGGTCACCTACGTCGCCCGCAATTTCGAACCGTACCGCGGATTCCCCAGTTTTATGCGGGCGGTGACGGAGATCTGCCGGTGCGGGCCAAACTGCCACATTCTAATTGTCGGCGCCGACGGAGTCAGTTACGGCGCCAAGTTAGCTAAAGGAGATAGTTGGCGAAAACGATTGTTGGCCGAGGCGCCGATCGACCCGCGCCGGGTGCACTTTCTTGGCACGCTCAGCTACGCCAATTATGTCCAGGTGCTACAATTATCCTCGGTTCACGTCTACCTCACCATACCGTTCGTGTTGTCATGGTCGATGCTGGAGGCGATGTCGGCCGAGTGTCTGGTGGTGGGGTCCGATACGGCACCGGTGCGCGAGGCTATCGAGGACGGTAAGAATGGTCTCCTCGTGGATTTCTTTTCACCGAGCGCGATCGCCGACCGTGTCGACGAGGTCCTAGATCATCCCGATCAAATGGCCAAGATCAGGAAGCAGGCGCGCAAGACCATCGTTTCGCGTTACGAGCTTTCGAAATGCATGCCGCGCCAGCTCGCCATACTTGAGCGTCTCGCCGCGGGACGCACACCAAAGCCTCCGGCGGCCAGGGCCACCAAATCTAGAAAGACCACAGGGAAGAAAACAACGGTCAGGGCGACAAGGCGGAAGACAAAGTCGCGAAAATCAAAATGAACGCGAGTCAACCCAGTTAGTGAATGTCCCCGCCCCAGTTAGTAAATGTCCCCGCCAAGGTCATGGCAGAGTGAGATGACCAAGGCGGTGACATCCTAGAAATCAATTTCTCCCGGCGACTAGACCGCGTCTTTGTGGCCCGTCAATGTCCGACGATGTCGTCGTGCATGCCGCCAAGCACACCCATGATGGTGGCGTGGTCTTCCGGGTCGACGCCGGCAGAGGTCATTGCCGCCGCGAAATGTCCGGCGATGATGCCAAACTCTTCCTCGGAGATTCCCATGCCTTGATGCGCGTCAAGCATGGTTTTCCCTTTGTATGTGCAGGGGCCGCCGGTCGCCTCGCACACCTGATCGATCATGTGTCCTCTGAATACCGCCATATCCGTATTGACGAATCGGACGTTGACCCGATCATCGGCCCCGACGCTGCCGAGGAATGTATCGATCACCGTGGTGACGCCATCCAGTTCGCCAATTCTTTCGAAAAGGCTTGCCTCGCCACCACCAGCCATGCTTTCGCTGGAGACAAACAACATCGAAAGTCCGCCTAGGGCGGCTACACCCATTCCAAGAAACCATCGTTTTCGCATTATACCCTCCCTTAATGGGGTTGCAGCGAACCCCTAAAGTTGAAGATTTTGCAGCGGCCCTCCTTTGGCTTGGTACCACTAAGTAAACGGAAGGAGGGAAAAAAGACAATCATCACGCCGACCCAAAAGAACCAAAACAATAGCGAGAGTTCATCGGGCGAAGCGATCGGCTGTCGTGCTATCACGTCGAGGCCATTTAGAGAAGCCCATCGCGCAAGTCAACCGCGTGTCGACAAATAGCAGCTGGCATCAATCAGGCAAAGTACGATTTTTTGAAAGTGGCGCCGTAGGCTGCGGCGCGACATTCGAATTTCGTGCACTGGTCCTGGCCCGGGGTCATCGACCACACTGCCTTACGGCGAATATTCGGAATTCACAATGCAAAACTCCTTTCCGATGAGTGGGAAAGGCGTTATGGAATCAGGATTGGGAGATAATCAGGTCGACCGGATTAGCTAGGTGACCGGGAATTTTCAGACGTGTAATGGATTGCGCCAAGGGGGATAACATGAGGACTTACGCTGCCGCCGCTCTCGCATTCTTCGTAATCATTGCACCCGCACGGGCAGAAGCGCCGCTCCCTTCCTTTGGTGGTCCCGATACGGCTTTCGGAATGGCTCGGGAAATCGACCGACTCGCCGCCCTGTTGGGGGACGACGTCCTGCGCGAAATGGTCTGTCGTCTCTCCTATGAGCGCTATTCGCCCCAATCGCTCGGCCGGGCGCTCAAGCAGCCCTCCGGACAAATCATGCGGCGGGTCGATACCCTAAATCGGTGGGGCCTCGTGAGGATGGTCAACGGCGGCAATGGCATGGTGGTGGAGCGCTTATCCGGCCAAGGCGAGCACACGCTTAGGCGATGGGCGGACAAATATTGCGGCATGGGTGATTCGTGTGGACGGCCGGTCTCGGCGACTCCACCCGATGCCCAGGGCGGCACGAAAAAGGAGGGCATGGCGATGGGAAGCGGTGGCGGAACGGCGGTCGACGGGGAAAATACTATTTACCTGGACTTGAAAGATGGCCGTGTCGTGATCCGCTTGCTCCCCGACCTAGCGCCGAAACACGTCAAACGAATTAAGGAACTGGTGCGCCAGGGCTTTTACGACGGATTGAACTTTCATAGGGTGATCGAAGGCTTCATGGCTCAGGGCGGTGATCCGAGAGGCGATGGCACAGGCGGCTCCGGCATCAATATCAAGCACGAGTTTAGTCCACCCAGCGTCAAGTCCCACAAACGCGGTATTCTATCCATGGCGCGGGCCATGGATCCGGACAGTGCGGATAGCCAATTTTTTATTATGTTAGCCGATTCGCCGCACCTTGACGGTCAATATTCTATCTGGGGTGAGGTTGTCGAGGGCATGCAATACGTTGACAGTATCAAGAAGGGGAACCCTCGCGACAACGGGACGGTGAAAGGTCCGGATAAGATTGTCCGTATGAGAATTGCCGCCGACGTGAACAAGTAGGAGAGCGTCCTCACAACCGGCTGCACGACGACGAAGTGCCGCGGTTTTTCATGGCGTTTGTTGAAGGCGCATCGTCATCGAAGGACCAACCCCGCTACGGGAGGGACGGCCAAGATGAAAACCGTGGAAGAGATGGGACACGGTGTGCTCGACGTTTTTCCATTGGAAACGTCAGAGGAATTCTTGCTGCGCCTACTCACTGATATCTTCGAAAATCATTGGAGCGGGATTCGATTCGGGACCATGGTGCAAGGTGCCGTGTTCGAAATTGCCGCACCCAATCCCCCGCAACGCATTTCCCTTTCCGATGGGTACGTAACGGTTGATTTCGGTCCCTGGCATTTTCACATTTGCATCGGCGAATACAGAGGCAGCCGGCGAAAGACTCCAATCGACCCGGCTCTGGCAGCGCACCGCCGCACTTCGCGCGCCGAGCTGTACCGCAAGCTAAACGGCGAGGGCGCGCCCACGAGCTGGGGGATGCGCCTGTTCAACGGTAAGGACGAACAACAATTGACCGTGTTCTTGCCCAATCCATTCCTAACCGAAGATCATAAGATCGCCCAAACGCCTGACTGGTCGCGACTTTGCCTTTGGGATCATTTGCGCCGTGAATTCCTCGGCCTCGCGCCAGACGACAAGGATCGCAGTGCCGCCGGTTTTTCCCACTGATGTCGGCCTCAGACTGGTGGCACCGAATTCGGTAATTTGGGCAGGGCGCGGATTTAATGTCGGTTCTTTGCGCGGCCGGCTCTGTTCTCAAACACAAACCAAACCGCATCGTCCACCGAATTTTTCCGTACCTCAACTCATCGGTCGCGCTTTCCCCTCCCGTCAACATTTCTTGGTGACCATTAATTCGCTGGACGCCACGTCAACGAAACGAGAATGGTCCGCTTTTTTCACGACAAAGCGTTCAGTTAGTACGGGCGGCATCCATCAGGAAAAGTCTAATACACAGCAAAAAAACCGATTGACAATAGGTTTTTTCTGTCATTTGATTTTCTTATGGACAAGTAACTGCCCAGGTCTGATCC
>JAAXGF010000038.1 GCA_012267605.1 Alphaproteobacteria bacterium
ATCAGACCTGGGCAGTTACCATGATTCTTCTGATACTTGGTCTGATCGCCCGTGCGCCGCTGAAGGGTCTTGAACGTGCGGCGCAGCGATATCGTGCCGGTGAAACGGCGTCGATCGAAGGCCCTTATCCGGCTGAAATCGATAGCGTGGTCACGAGTCTCAACGAGATGATCGGCCAAAATGACAGGCTCGTGGAAAGGACGCGCCGATACATCAATAAGATCGCCCATGACCTCAAGCACCCTCTCGCGGTCCTGAGGAACGCCCTCGATCAGCCGGCCGATCGGCCAATCGCGGAAAAACGCATCGCGGCCATGGCCGAGACCATCGACCGGTATGCCAATCTCGCTTCCGCCATCGGTCCGGAAGGGGCGAAAAAACTTGTCGACGTGTACCCGGTTCTGGCCGATGCGCGCGACGGTTTTGCCTTACTTTATCGGCCAACCCCGTTGACGATCGACGTCAGTTGCGATGAGAATCTGCGGGCTCGGATCGCCCGTCAAGATCTCGATGCTATCGTGACCAACCTGATGAGCAACGCCCATAAACATGCGAATGGCCGCGTCCAACTTACGGCCCAACGCGAGGGTGATTCGCTCACGATCATGGTCGAGGACGACGGCCCCGGGATTGCAAACGATACTAAGGAGCGAGCACTCCTCTGGGGCGAGAGACTTGATACCGCACCTCCGGGTACCGGATTCGGACTGGCCATCGTTCGCGACCTCGCCGAACTCTATGACGGCGATATTGCCCTCGATAGCGCCCCGCTTGGAGGGCTGCGAGTCCGCGCCAGTTTTCCTGCGGTCGTTCCGCAAGGCAATTAGTGCTAGAAGCCAAAGATTATAAGTATTGGCGACGCTTTTCTGGCGAGCCGCGGGAAGTGGCGTCGACAATCTTGACAAGCCGTACGTCCATTATCGAAGGACGGTCGGCATATACCGAACGCTGTGTTGGTAGGTATTGAGAATGGAATGCACTTTTTTTTGTGGGTGGACCACGGCCAGCGAAGCAACCCAATATGTATCCACGACCGGTATTGATGACGGCAAGAGAACCGGAACCCGTAGTGCCTTGATCAAATTCCAGCCAAGGATCCCGGCTGCTGTTTAGGTTACCAGCTCACATGGGTTCGAGGTAACCGCGAAACTTCTGCGCCACCTCAACCGGATCGTCGTCAAAACGTACGCCCAAGAAATGACCGCTATTCCAGCGAACATAAGCACGGAATTTTCCTACCCCGTGAACCGTGACCCAAAAACGGTCGGCATCCGGCATTTTCCCTTGGATTTTCAAGCATATCCCGCCTGCCGTTACATTGGGGACCATGGCAAAAAACTTTCGCCCCCTGTCATCGTGAATTACTGCGGATAGAGGTGTGGTCACCCGCTGAAATCCGCGCCCTTCTCCGAATTTCTTGTTTGGCATGCGCGCGACCGATCTCACCAATCCATTTCTGCTCGCGGTCGAAATATAGTTTGAAACTGAATTACGATGGGTTAAGTCGTTTTTTGTCCGGTTGGGTCGATTGTAATACCCTGAAACTGGTTTGCTGGTCAAAGGTGGGGCTGGAGTCGGTTCGGATGCCCATACGCACAACCGTTGGCCTGGCACTTAAAAATGGGACGGGATTGGCGCAAGGATAGTTTCGATAAGGATTTCGCTGGATGGTACCGGTGTCATTTCAATCTGGTGCATGCCGGAACTCGCACCACCAACGAGGACTGCTAGTAGCAACCAAAACGCCCATCGATTCGGCCCAGCTATCCAATTATGACCAAATTATGTTATTATTGAGCTGCATGAGTGACATTAGAATTCGCGATCAGCATCTTAAATCGGCGCGTGTGATGGTAGTTCCAGGTGGTACGTAACTTGGCACGGCTTTGGCATGTAAGCATGAGCATCACGGCGGCAGTGGTGGTGATAGCGACTGGCCCTGGCGTCGCATCCGCGATGGTGGTCAACATTCTGTCGACCGTCCCCACGAGTGTCAGCCAGCATGTAGTTTCTGGGAAGGTCAGTTACCACCACGCATCGTTCCACGACGATGATGATCTGGCCGTTGATTCGCCAACCGTCGCCGCAGAGAAACCGCTTAACGGAACCGAGACGTCTGCGAACCGATCTCCTTTAACCAAGAAAATCCTTACGGCTTCGTCGACTCTCGCTCTGTTCTTAGTTGGGCTTGCCGGGATCATATATTTGGTGAGGCGTCATCGGCGCACGATCGAATACTTATGTCCGATCTGGCGACCTAAGAAAGACAGCCAACGCCAAAGCATTCGCCGTCCGTAAGCATCCGCGGATGGGTCGTATCGTTCAAGGAATATTCTTGCATAGAGCGAATCAAACTTGATGGCGGAATTGCCCCTGCGATCGAGCGCGAACCGCTCGTGCCGGCGGATAAATTCCTTAATACCAGAGGTCGACACGGTTTTCTGGGACGGTTCATGGCGGTGAAGCCGCATATGTACGTTCTGAGAAATCTTGACTTAGTCACGACTTGTCCGAACCGGACGCCTCCTCGTCCTCATGCCGAATTTGAGTCAGGGCCGATGCGATAAGACCAGCCGGTGCGGTTGCCTCGTTTCACGGAGATAAGAATGGCCATGGTCGACCGTAAATGCGAAAACGGACGAAACAGTTACTTGCAACCCTAGCTGTCTATTCGTGATCAGGAATGTCTAGAAGTGCTTGTGCAAGCGGTTGAGAAATAATCAAATGGTTGACCATCCCGATCACGCGATGAAGAATATGCGCTTTTGCCTCCTCTACTGCAATTACAACAACCCCTGATGCTTCTCCCGCATTACATCTCTTTGCACAACTCTCAAAATGTACCTTTTGAATTCCGAGCCATCGCTCGTTTATAGCGGAGATTTTCTTTTCTTGTTCAGGGTTATCTGAGTCTTTTGGAATCCATACACCGCCAATATTGCCGATAGTTATCTTCATTAAGTCACCTTCACCTTGATCTTCCATTTCCGCTGTTTCGCGATACCAAGGATCGTTTTCGGACGTGATAACATCGCCGATTCCGCTGATAATCATTCCAACATCCTTCATAAACGGTCCCCTCCCTTCTTTTTCATAGAAAATATCCTTATAGTCATCGCATTTTTTTAGGAATCGCCTAATTGTGTTGGCGTCTTTTGAAAGCTCTTTTGGAATTCTCGCGGGTACGCCTTGAAGAGAAAGCCAATTATTAGATCCAAACGCCTCGCATAAGTACCGAGCAGCGGCGGAGGGGGAAGTTCCCGTGTCAGTATTATTAAAGGGTTCTCCCGAAATCGGTAGACCAACTAAATTCTCGACCGTTGAGCAGTCTCGATTGCGAATTGCATCAATTAAACTCTTCACAGTTTTTCCCCACGCCACCGCACATGTCTTAGCATTGGCGGCGAGAGGAACAATTACGTCTGCGGCCGCAATACCAAAACGCATGAGTCTTTCTTCGTTTGATAAATCTGAACCAGAATATACGATATGAAGTGTTTTTACAGGGACACCACCACGAGCAATGGCAATATCATTTATTTTCCTTTCTAGCTGTTCTTTATTTCCAAAACCTCTGTTTTTTATTTCTTCCTTTTCTGAATCAACAACGCCTGCTGGCCATTCAACAGACGTTCGCAACCACCCCATATTGCGGGCATGTGTTACGAGTCGTGAAACCTCTGATTGACTGCTGATCTTAAGCAAATTTTCGATCTCTTTTTGTTTCCTGTCTTGGGTCAACAGATGTGCGACTGCGAGCGCTAACCTATCACGTTCATTCAGCTCTGCATCAGGCATCAGGTCAATTACCTCTAGCGAATCAAGTATCCAAGCACTGTTCCGAATCTCTCCGAACCGACACTTTATTTCATTTTTTTTCGTGCGTATATATGCCTTAGTTGGATAAATATGCATTCATCAATCAGTATAAAATCCCAAACGCCTAGGAATCATGCCTGCGTACCTCGCGGATACCAACTCATAAATACCCATTCTAATCTTAATTCCTGTTCTTGCGCCGTATGGGGTGAAAACTCGCTGAGTGCTGGCGAGTAAATATGCACTCCAACAAATACGAAGAATTTTCATGCCGGCTGATCGGGAGAATATTCATGCTGAACAAGGAATGGAATTGCATGCACATACGTTGGGTAGATATACATGCATGAATTCGAATAAAATACATTCTCCTTGATGAAGGAATATTTATTCAAGCGTATGCATAAGAATTGACAACGTGAGCGCGGCGCGTTAGCGTTAACGAATTCCGGAGCAATCTAGCGGCCGGTTGTAAACGGGGAATTGAACTATGACAAAACACACGAACGGACGGAATGGCCTACCATCAGATAGAAATTTTGCTTCGTCAATTTTGATAATTCTCAAGTGGCTTGCTGTGTTTACAAACATAGTACTAAATGGAATAAAGTTCCTTATAAAATATTTACGAGTAGACTAATAGGGGAATTTTTTGAGTGTCCTGCCTAAAGCAGCAAAAACTATGCATGGAAAGATATATTAGATCATGAGCTTCGAATTTAGTTTTTGGTATGCTCGTTTTCTGTGAGAACAATATTGTAGAAACCAAAAAATATCAATCTAGGAAAGATTCCGTTTCAATCAACAGTTGGAGACCTCTAAATACTC
>JAAXGF010000235.1 GCA_012267605.1 Alphaproteobacteria bacterium
AACCGTAACTAGGAAATTCCGTTTACGAAAGACAAACTCGTTGGTGCAGCTCACGCTCGTGCTTACAAGAAGGTCATCGACTGGCAGGCCGTCGGCGGCGCGATGGTTCTCGGGTTCGTCGTCCTCGCGTTTTTGGCCAACTAAGCTGGTCTCAGGCCATCTGAACAAATCCGTCAAATGCCACGGCTCGGTTAAATTCAGCTTCTTGCCTGAATTTCGCCGGGCCGACCCGAATCATCAAGGAGGATGTACGCGATGAATCCATTCAATCTCAACAATCAAAACGACGGTGCTGGCACGCCGCCGTCCCATGAAAAGAATGCCCGCAGCCTGGTGGTCTGTGTGGCTCTGGCCGCCGTGGTATTTGTAGTGCCGCCGATCTGGTCTCACACTGTAGACTGGGTAACGAATCACCTTGCCGCTATCTATGCCTTTGTGTGGGTGCGTGATGTGGCGCCATATGTCTGGGCCGTGTTATTGGGCGGCATTGTTTTCACTCCGGTTCGCATCGCTGTGGCGATGCTGCTTACCGAAGGCCTCGTGTTCCTCGCCGACAAACTCGACCTTTTTGGCGCGGTGACGGGCGGGGGCAAATGGGCCACCACCTTGAGCAAAATATCTCTGATGGTGCCGCAGCGCGCCCTGTGGCCCGATATGAAAGGCCAGATCACGGCCGTGTCTTCCCTGGCTCAGACGCTTCTGGGCAAGCATCTTTGGACGTGGGCGCCCCATCCCCTGCCCGGCGTCGACGTTTCCCATAGCTGTAATTTTCTCGACATCTTGACCCCGGATAGCCCGCGGCTTGTCTCCGACATTCAAATGATCACGGAGAATTTCACACCATCCGCGGGAGGGATGGCCAGCAGCGCCGAGTGTTTTGCCCGCCGGCGGAATACGCCAGTATCCGGGACAAGCCATTGCGGGTCGCTTTCGCCGTGGCGGCGCTTTACAAAGCCCGAAAACCGTGCTCACCGGAAGTTATCTATCTGATCGACGAAGCGGCAAGATTGCAGCGCGCGCCGATCATTCCCTACCTCTACGATTACGACCGCGGCATGGGCGCAAGGTGCCTTTCGGTCTGGCAATCGGTCGGACAGGTGGAATCGCTCTTCGAGCGCCCCGGTTTGCAATCGCTGACCAGGGGTATGAGCAAGGGGATTAGACCCCTGCCCTATCCACGCCGGCCGTGAATTTTGCTGTATTCGGGAATATCGACGCCGCCAAGCCGAAGGCAATGGTACAGAAATTCTTTCAGGCCCATCTTGTTTTCACGGGCCTTGGCTTCCACCAAGGTCTTGATGAGCGTAGGTGTTTGCGAGAAAGACCAGACCGTTCGCGGTGAGCGGCGGAAACTCTCTATCCGAGCCTTACCCGCGCTGGGCAGGCCTGTTGCCAGGTTATCAAGCGCGGCGTTTTCGGTGGCTGTTTCGCTTTCCTGCCCGCCAGTGTCATCAAGGTTTACGCTGATTTTGCCCATTCGCCTGTCTCCCTATAGAAATTTTTGAGTTCACGCATTTGAAGCTCGGCCAGAATCTCGCGCATGGTGGCTTTGGCCGACCCTTCCGGGCCGCGACCGGTTGATTTCATTTCCTTGATGCCCGTTCGATGAAGAGCCATCGAGCCGAGCATGGGAATATTTTTGCTTTGCAAGCCGCCGCGCACAATTTCGGTGATATTGGCCGCGTTGTCGACGTCCATCATCACCACGAAAGCCGCGATTTGCTTGTCCATACTCATGGCAACGCTTTGGACATGATCGTATGAACGACGCGCGCCAAGCGCGTCATTTTCATCGGCCTTTGTCGGGATCAACACAAGGTTCGAGGCGTTAATCGCGTAAATCGATATCGCCGATTTAAAACCCGCCGTGTCGACGAAAATTACATCGTACCCCTTCGGCTTGAGCACCTTGACAGTCGGAATTAGCCGCTCATCTTCGGTTACGTCCAAATAATCGAGGTCGATTTGCTTTTTATCGGCCCATCTGTAGAGGTTTTTTCGGTCGTCGGTATCGATCACCGCGACCTTGGCGCCGTCCCCAACCATGAGAGCGGCCAGGCTTTCAATCAAAGTTGTCTTGCCTGCACCACCCTTTTCTTGGACGGCTGATATGACCTGTGCTTCACGAGATTTCGCCATGATGATCCCCCCGGCGCCTGAATTACTATCAACAGTAAGCCGTCAACAATCAACGGCCAACCACCAACCGTTGACTATCAACGGTAAACCGTCAACGGTCTACTGTTGACGGTTTACTGTTCGGAAGAATGAAGGATTGATGGAAACCTGCGCTCACCGCGCGCTTTCGTAATTTCACACACCAAGGGGCACCTCTAAAAATTCCCGTGGGCAGCCTTGGTGGGTTAGGATCTGAACGGTTCTGTCCGTTTTGGGGTGCTACCGCGCCGACCAGCCTCGTACATTCGCGCCGAATAACACTTTGGCTTTACCGTTACTGGGGAAAGGTCGCACTGATATCGACATCCCCGTCCTGCTCCCACACAAGGCCGAGGAGGCCACGCACGGGCTTGTGGCGAAGAACGTCAAGGACGAGGACGGCCTGGGTTAGGCTATCCTTGTCCCGATGGCCAAGGCGGCGCCGGACTCATCACCGTAAGGAGGACGCAATGGCGAAGGGTTACTGGGTGAATTGTTACCGGGAGATCAAGAACCCTCACGCGCTGACGGAATACGCGAAACTCGCGGGGCCGGCGATCCAGGCCGGCGGCGGCAAGTTCCTCGCGCGCGGCGGGAAGATTAAGGCTTTCGAGGCCGGCGTCAACGAACGCACCGTCGTCGTCGAGTTCCTGAGCTTCGAACAGGCGCTCGCGACCCACAACGGTCCGGCCTACCAGGCGGCCGTCGCGATGCTCGAAGGCGCGGTGGAGCGCGACTTCCGGGTGATAGAGGGAGTCGACTGACAGCAAGAGGTGGGGCCCTGGTGTCCTGATTCAGAAGTCTTTAGTCAATCTTGTCATGGACGCTGAGTGTTCTTTGGCAAAATCGCTCTATGGCGCCTGGAACCTCTCGACGATGTATCGGTCGTCCGCAAGGCAGCGGTCGGAGGAATGGGTCGGGAATGGCGGCGGCGCCCTCCCTCGGTATCCGGCCGCCGCCCCGCTCACAGCCCGACCCCAGCACTGCACCCATCGAGGGGCTGACCGAGGCGCGGAGGTGTCGTGTCAGCAGGCCGGGTACTCGTGGACGGCCCGGCGGCGGCGTGATAAACAAATTTCAGGGAAGGAGCGGGCATGGAATTCGTCGAACAGAACCTGACGTACATTTCGGTGATCGCGGGCGCCGCCATTGCCCTATACGCGTTTCGGGTTTTGCGCGAGTACGAGCGGGCTGTGGTTTTTCATCTGGGCCGTTTTCTCGCCGTGCGCGGGCCAGGCTTGATCCTCCTCATCCCCATCGTTCAGCAAATGGTGCGGGTCGATTTGCGTACCCGGGTGTTGGACGTGCCGACCCAAGACGTCATTTCCCGCGACAACGTGTCGGTCCAGGTCAACGCCGTCATCTACTACCGGGTCGTGGATCCCGAAAAGGCGATCGTCCGTGTCGAGCACTTCCACTCGGCGACCAGTCAGTTGGCACAAACCACGTTGCGCTCGGTCCTCGGCCAACACCAGCTCGACGAAATGCTGTCGGCCCGCGACAAGCTCAACGCGGTGATCAAAAAGATCTTGGACGAGCACACCGAACCCTGGGGAATCCAGGTGCAAAACGTGGAGATCAAGCAGGTCGATATCGACCAGAGCATGATCCGCGCCATCGCCAAGCAGGCGGA
>JAAXGF010000256.1 GCA_012267605.1 Alphaproteobacteria bacterium
CACGTGGACTCACTCGAATGGGTAGCGCTGACTCTCGAAATTCAAGAGCATTTCGGCATTGCGTTGGACGAAGTAACGATCGGCCGCGTGGTTACGCTTCGCGATTTGCTGAATGAAGTTTGCGCAGCCGAGCGCAACGCGGCTGACCAACCAGCGAATATCGGCGAGCTGACCGAAGAGGAAGCCGAATGGCTGAGCCAGACTGGCGTCCTCATGACGCTGCTAGGTATCGTCCAATTCTGGATGAGCTGGTCGCAATGCGCGTGATTCTTCGACTCCGAATCAAGGGTGCCGAAGACCTGCCGAACAACGGGCCTTTCGTCATCACGCCAAACCACGCGAGCTATTGGGATTCGTTGGCCGTCTGCGCTGCCTTGGGACTTCGCCGAATGCGGCAAACCTATTGGGTTGGCTGGGCCAAATTGCTCTTCCGCGGCCCGATTCGCCGACTATTAAGCCGTGCGGCGCACATCCTTCCCATTGATCCCGATCGTGGGCCAGCGAGAGGTCTTGCCTTCGGAGCGGCTGCCAAACAACGAGAGAAAATATTGGTTTGGTTTCCGGAAGGTGGTCTTTCGCCGACAGGAGAACTCGGAAGGTTTCTCCCTGGGATAGGTTCGCTCGTAGCAAATACCACTGTGAAGATCGTCCCCGTGCTTATCGAGGGCACTTTCGAGGCGATGCCTTGCGGCCTTCGATGGCCCAAGCTTCGTCAAATCACGATTACCTTTGGGCGACCGCGAACTGCGGATGACCTCGAATCTCATGGTGAGGGTAGTAGCACCAATCAACGCATCGCCAATGGTCTTCAAGGTGCCGTAGCGTCGCTCCGGAACCAATGATCACCGTCTCCGATTATCACCGGCGCAGATCCGCTCCATGACTCCTACTGAGCGCGAATCTAGAATACACTAACGAGACCATCTAAACGCATAGAAGCGCGTATGGATAATGCCGAATAACGAATCTCTCAAAAAGGGCGCGAAACGGGTTGTTGGCCGGGATCAGATCGAGGCGTTGATCCGGGATCTCAGCGGACGTGGCTACACCGTGATCGGACCCACGATCCGCGACGGTGCGATTGTATACGACGAGGTGTCGAGAACCGCTGACTTTCCGGTTGGCTGGACCGACGATCAGGAGGCGGGAACTTATCGGCTCCGGCGGCGCGAAGACGCGGCACTTTTCGGGTACGTCGTTGGTCCCCACTCGTGGAAGAAGTTCCTTCACCCTTCTCAGCTGCGCCTATGGCAAGCCAAGCGTGAGAACGATCAGATCAACGTGGTGGAGGAAGCGATGGTCCTTTCAAATTCGCTTTCTTCGGTGCCCGCAGCTGTGAACTTCATGCCATCGCAATTCAGGACACGATCTTCCTCGGCGAATGCCACGAGGACCGCGCGTACCGAGCGCGGCGCAATTCGGCATTTATCGTTGCGGTCAATTGCAGCGAAGCAGGAGGCACCTGTTTTTGTGTCTCCATGAATACCGGGCCGTCGGTGTCGGAGGGATTCGATCTCGCATTAACCGAGCTAATCGATGACCGGCGGCACGAATTCTTGAATGAAATTGGGACCGATCTCGCTGCCGCTGTCGTGAGATCTATTCTGAGCCGCGAGGTGACGAGTGGCGATTTCGAGGCAGCCAAAGCAGCCTCTGAAAACGCCTCGCGCCAAATGGGCCGAACAATGGATGCCACTAACGTCAAGGAACTACTGCAAGGAAGCCCAGAACATCCGCGATGGGATGAAGTTGCATCTCGCTGTTTGACCTGCGGTAATTGTACGATGGTTTGCCCGACATGCTTTTGCACCACGGTCAGGGACGTCACCGACCTCGCGGGAAATCAGGTGGAACGCTGGCGGCGGTGGGATTCGTGCTTTACCATGGAATTCTCGTACCTCAGCGGTGGCAGCATCCGAGCTTCTGCAAAATCTCGCTATCGGCAATGGATGACCCACAAGCTTTCCCATTGGTTTGATCAATTTGGCACGTCTGGTTGCGTTGGCTGCGGGCGTTGCATTACCTGGTGCCCAATCGGAATTGATATCACGGAAGAGGTCGCTGCAATTCGGGGCAGCCCAACGCAAGTCAGGTCGACGTGAAAAAAATCGAAGAACTCCTGCGTGAACATCCCTTCGTTCAGAATTTGGAGGAGGAGATCGTTGCCATCATCTCCGGCTGCGCAAAAAACGTCGTTTATCAATCTGACGGCTACGTCTTCCGGGAAGGTGATCCGGCCGATCGGTTTTTCTTGATCCGGCACGGCACCGTCGCCTTGGAGATGACCGCACCGGGACGCGAGCCATTGACGTTTCTGACCGTCAAGGGGGGTGAAATCTTGGGTGCCTCTAGTCTGGCCCCCCCTTATCGATGTTCGTTCGATGCCCGAGCCGTCGAGTTGACCCGAACTTTCGCATTCGATGCACGCTGTTTTCGGGAGAAATGTGAAGCCGACCATAGTGTAGGCTACGCGATGTTGAAGAGGTTCATGCCGCCTTTGATTGAAAGACTTCAAACGGCCCGATTTCAATGTGCGGACCTATATGGTGGTGGCAATAGATAATAAGGGGAATTTCAGATGCTTGCCGATTCCCCGACACCACGGTTTGTGCCCGTGGCGCGCCGCATACAGGAAACCGGCGACGTCGTTACGCTTGAGTTTTTATTTGAAAGCGCTGGCGATTCGTCGCCCCAATTTCGGCCCGGTCAATTCAATATGCTTTATGCGTTCGGTGTTGGGGAAATTCCAATCAGTGTGAGTGGGGGTTCCGTTGATACTAAACGTGTGCTTCACACTATTCGTGCCGTTGGCGCCGTCAGCACGGCTCTCGCCAAACTCAAGCGGCACGATCTGGTGGGCATACGTGGTCCCTTTGGAAAGTCCTGGCCGTTGCTCGATGCGGGTGGGTTCGATGTGGTGGTGATCGCAGGTGGAATCGGCCTCGCGCCACTTCGACCAGTGATTCATCACTTACCTGGTCATCGGAAATGTTACGGTCGTATCGCGCTCCTTTACGGCGCGCGTGCGCCCGAAGAGCTTCTCTATCGGCGGGAACTCGATCAATGGCGCTGCACACCTGATTTTCAGGTTCGCGTAACCGTTGACCGAGCCGGAAAGGATTGGCTGGGTGACGTTGGGATCGTAACCAAGATGCTGAGCAAAATTCGTGTCGACCCCGCTGATACGCTGGTAATGATGTGCGGTCCCGAGCCAATGATGCGATTGACTGCTCAGACGCTTGAAGATTTTGGTGTAGATTCTACTCGAACATTCGTTTCCATGGAGCGGAACATGAAATGCGCGACCGGCACGTGCGGTCATTGCCAGTTTGGGCCACACTTTGTTTGCAAGGACGGGCCTGTATTCGCGTACCACGAAATTGCGGATATCTTGAAGCAGAGAGAGATTTGAGATGCCCAAGAAACGGCGTCCCAAAATCGCTGTGTGGAAATTCGCATCTTGCGACGGCTGCCAGCTAAGCCTACTGGATTGCGAAGACGAATTTCTCGCTGTCACAGAGGCATTCGAAGTCGCCTATTTTCTTGAGGCGACGCGAGCGACCATACAAGGACCTTACGACCTATCCTTGGTTGAAGGCTCGATCACGACTCCCAAGGACGCAGAACGAATCAAAAAAGTTCGTCGAGATTCACGATTCTTGGTCACCATTGGTGCCTGTGCCACTGCCGGGGGTATCCAAGCATTGCGGAATTTCAAAGACGTTGGTGAATTCATAACCGCCGTTTACGCGGAACCTAGATATATCGACACACTCGCGACTTCGACGCCAATTTTGGATCATGTGCGAGTTGATTTCGAGCTTCGGGGATGTCCAATCGGCAAGGAGCAGCTCCTAGAGGTGATAACTGCGTTTCTGCATGGCCGCCGTCCGGATACGCCGGCGCACAGCGTTTGCGTGGACTGTAAGTCGCGCGGGACGATCTGCGTGATGGTAGCGCATGGAACGCCGTGCCTAGGACCCGTGACCCACGCGGGGTGCGATGCGATTTGCCCTAGCTACAATCGTGGCTGCTATGGGTGCTTCGGGCCGATGGAAACTCCGAATACGAAAGCCCTTAGCGAGCAGTGGCTGAGGCTCGGTACGACGAAACCAACAATTCGCCGAGCCTTTCATACTTTCAACAGCTGGGCGGAACCGTTTCGAAAAGCTGGCAAGTTCGATGGGCCGCAGGACAATTAGGGTCGATAGTCTGGCCCGAGTAGAGGGTGAGGGATCGTTGCACCTCCGTATCAAGGATACTCAAGTGGATGAGGTGCGCTTGGAAATATTCGAACCGCCCCGCTTTTTCGAAGCGCTCTTGCGTGGACGAGATTTCAACGAGGTCCCCGATATCGTTGCCCGCATCTGCGGAATTTGCCCGGTTGCCTACCAGATGAGCGCCGTCCACGCGCTGGAAAAATTATTAGGCGTTCGAGTCACTGGTTCGCTGCGGGACTTGCGGCGTTTGATGTATTGCGGCGAGTGGATTGAAAGCCGCGTACTCCACATCTATATGCTGCATGCGCCGGATTTTCTTGGCTATGAGAGCGCCATTGAGATGGCGAAGGACCATTTCGGTATCGTCGAACGCGGGCTTCAACTGAAGAAGGCGGGCAACGCCGTCATTCGATCCCTCGGTGGGCGAGAAATCCACCCGATAAATGTCAGGGTTGCCGGATTCTATAAAGTTCCGAGCCGGTGCGATCTCCATTCCCTCCGAGATTCTCTCGATTGGGCGCGGGACGCCGCGGCTGAAACGGTTCGCTGGACCGCCGGATTCGAATGTCCTGACTTCCAGCAAGATTATGAATTTGTGGCTTTACACCACGGCGACGAGTACCCGATGAACGAAGGGCGCATTTGTTCTAGCGCTGGGATGGATGTCGAGGCCAGGTCGTACGACGCCCATTTCGAGGAATCGCAAGTGCCGCATTCGACAGCCTTGCATTCGGTGATAAAGCAACGGGGCGCCTATTTCGTAGGACCGCTCGCGCGGTTCAACTTGAATCGCGATCGCCTGGCGCCAGCCGCGTTGGAGTTGGCAAACGAGGTACGACTCGAAACATCGTGCCGCAACCCGTTCCGGAGCATCGTCGTCCGAGCGGTCGAAGTTTTGCACGCCTGTGACGAAGCCCTTCGTTTAATCGACCGTTACGAACTACCAGAGCGGGCGGCCCTGGAACTCAACCCATGTGCCGGCATCGGGTTCGCGTGCACCGAAGCACCACGCGGTATCCTCTTTCACCGGTACGAGTTGGACGAAAAAGGCATTGTACTCAATGCCAAAATCGTACCTCCAACGTCACAAAACCAAGCCACAATTGAAAACGATCTTCGGAGTTTCGTCGGCAGCCATGTGAACCTGCCGGACGATGAGCTGCGTTGGAAATGCGAACAGTCGATTCGCAACTACGACCCCTGTATCTCGTGCGCCACCCACTTCCTCAGCCTAGACATCGAACGCAGCTAAAGGCAGAGGACAATGAGAAATGAAGAACAGGACATCGTCGTTATCGGATTAGGGAACCAACTCCGCAATGATGACGGGGCCGGCCTGGAAGTCGCGCGCCGGCTTAAGCTCACACTTCCGCACGGTCGTGTAATAACAGAATGCGATGATCCACTGGCTATCATCGCCGCATGGGAAAATGCTCATACTGCAGTTGTGCTCGATGCCTTGCGCTCGAATTCCCCGCCCGGAAGCATCCATCGTTTCGAGGCCAATGAACATCCACTACCAAGGCATTTCGCTCGCTGCTCGAGTCACGGACAGGGTCTGCCGGATGCGGTTGAGTTGGCGAGAGCCCTCGGATTGTTGCCTCGGCGGCTGATTGTCTACGCCATCGAAGGTCAAGATTTTGGAAAGGGTTCGGATCTGTCACCCGCAGTGGCGGTGGCGACCAACGAAACCGTAGCGAGGGTGGCGAACGAACTGGCGGAACTTCGGGGAGCCTGAGGTCGGGCAATGCACGAAGCATCGCTTATCCGAGGATTGATGGAAAAGGTCACTTCCTTGGCAGTCACCGGCGGCGCAAGGCGGGTGACTAACGTCCGAGTTTGGTTAGGTGCCTTCAGCCACATGTCGGCCGAACGTTTTCGTGAGCATTTTGAACGATCCGGCGCGGGCACCATAGTCGAGGTGGCATCTTTGGAAATAGAGGAGTCCGCCGACATTGACGATCCGAACGCAGACGGGCTGATTTTGCGTAGCATTGAGATTGAGGAGTGATGGGAAACGGAGAACTGGAAATCGAGGCGTCGGTGCCGCGATCTCTCCGTGTGAGGCTTTCGCTGGAAGGTGTGGTTCAAGGCGTTGGATTTCGCCCCTTCATTTACCGTTTGGCGATCGAGTTTGGTTTGAAGGGTTGGGTCGGTAACTCTGCGGAGGGCGTGATCGTCGATGTTGAGGGTCCGACCGACGTGGTGGAACGATTTATTTTGGAATTACCGAACCGTCTCCCGAGGATGGCCAGGCTGAATCGAATTCGGAGGTCTGAACTCGCCCCCTCTGGTTATCGGCAGTTCGTGATTCGGAATAGCGAAAGTGACTCGAACAAGACGGCGCTCGTGTTGCCAGACATTGCGACGTGCCCCGACTGCCTGAACGAATTAATGGATCCCACGGATCGTCGGTACCTTTATCCGTTCACGAACTGCACGAACTGTGGGCCCCGTTACAGCATCTTGGTTTCACTACCCTACGACCGCGCCAATACGACTATGGCGCGGTTTCGAATGTGTTCACGATGCCGGGCCGAGTTCGAAGATCCCAAAGACCGTCGTTTCCACGCTCAACCTAATGCCTGCCCCGTATGCGGTCCGCAGCTCTCATTGCTAGATTCTTTGTAACTGCCCAGGTCTGATCC
>JAAXGF010000326.1 GCA_012267605.1 Alphaproteobacteria bacterium
AGGTTTGACAACATCCTTGGCGCCGGGTTCCTGGCTAGTACGAACGGGGACAAGAACGTAAACGCCCTCGTTCCAAGTCGTGACGAAGGATGTTTGCGGCAATTTTGCGTAAATGGCATCTGCCGTCGGTGTATCGTACAGCTCGACCACGATTTCGACGGTTTTAAGGTTTGTGCGGCCTAAGGTGATCTTCACTCGGCGCGGCGCGCTTTGAACACCCACGCCACTACTCTGTCCAGAGGCAAGCTTTCGGGAATCACTGCCTTTTCGGATATCCTCCTTAGGAGTTTGTATTCCGCAGGAATCGCCTGTCGCGCAATATTTGTCTGCCCATCGTCGCAACGTTCGGCGACCTTCGACTGTGGACGGCTCGACAACTGAGTTGACGGAATCACGGGTGATCGTCCGTACCAATCCCCATCCCCGCAAAACATCGACCCGCCGCATCACTTCGTCCGCGGGAAGATTGAGTGCCGAGCTTAGGCTTCTCTGTGTATAGCGTTCGTAGGAAAGTCGGCAAATAAGCTCTCGGAGAACGTCATCACTTAGGAGAGCTGCTAGCCGATCGATCTCCCGAGCCATGCCGAAAGTGGTTCCGGGACCGCCGAATGAAGGTGTGTTAGGGACGTCGGCACGAGCGGGGTCGACAGCGAGGAATAAGACGAGGGCCAAAGCGAGGTGCTTCATGGGTTGGTCTCCTTAAACCCCCAGCCGTCGATCCCCAGTGGACAAAACAATACACCAATTTCTGCTCCAAGTTAGTAGCGGATTGTCCCGACGATTGTCTTCTTGGCTCCACTGTTTCTAGATTTTCGATTTTTGCGCCTGCTTGGTGCGGTCACTAATACGCTGCTTCAATGTCGTCTTGGCGCACTTTGCGGCCAATATACGTAGGTACCACGTCCTCGACCCGCGTTGGCGTAATGCCCAGATCGGCACGACGTTGCGCCTTGGGGTCGGCCACGATGCCGCGCTTAATCAGCTT
Organism: Alphaproteobacteria bacterium; assembly: GCA_012267605.1. Classification (GTDB taxonomy): domain Bacteria; phylum Pseudomonadota; class Alphaproteobacteria; order JAAXGF01; family JAAXGF01; genus JAAXGF01. The sequence goes on from JAAXGF010000326.1 coordinate 986, forward strand.
GCCATAGTCTCGGGTCGACATCGAATTCGGTAGACGCTGAGGAAACTCGGCATTCGTGGGGGCGACCGCAAACGGCTACGAGCAAGTAGCCGTTGCAACAAAAAAAGCAAAGGCGAAAACGCTTAGATGGGCGAAAAATTGGTGTTCGTCGGACGACACGTGCGAATTGCCGTAATGATGTCTATGCCCGGCAATGCGCAAAAACACTCAAGTAAATGCACACCCGTATTCGTTCGGACTTATCGAATGCGAAAATCGGGTATAGCTTGAGAGGTGCTCGGTGTCGCTTCGGGCAATTGTACCGAAAAATTGAAGCGACCGACGTTGGTTCGACGAACGCTCTTGGAGATCGCACGGTATGTTTCAAGACAATTCCCTAATGCCAAAAGAGGCGGTGCGCCTCGCAGCTCTCGGCACACTGGCCCAACGCGAAACATCTTATGCCCAATTGGCGAATGAAATTCGTCGATTGACCAGCCGATTTTGGGGACCAACGCTCGAGGTCATGGCGACATCTATTGAGCTTCTGCGTTTTGAGGGGCTGATGGAGGTCGTGGACGAGAACGACGATCCAAGCCTCTGCATCACCGATAATGGTATGGAGGCGTTACGCGATCTTCTGCGCGCTAACATTCGCGTACCCCTGAACGACTTCAACAAACTCGTTCTTGCGCTGAAGCTAAGGTTTCTACATGTCCTGCCCGTAGAGGAACAGCGCGATCAAGCTGACAGTATGGTTGAGTTGCGTCAGTCAGAGCTGGTTCGCTTGTTGGACCTTCGGCAACAACAGGATAGTGATTGCCTTTTCGACGCATGGCTCGATCATGACATTACTCAGGTCGAATGCGACCTCGCCTGGTTTGAAGCACTTCGCGATAAGATTGGCACCATACAGAGTAGCCCAACGTTTGGACAATAATTGCGCAACCCGTCTACCTGCTACTTGACGCTTTTCGATCGAGTGGCTCCGACTTGGGTAGGCTGATCTGAAGAAGTGCGCAGGCCGCCATCGCCGATAAGATAGAACCGACCAAAATGCCCAGTCGATCGCCGCTAAAATGGTTTCCACTGCAGTGTTCAAACGCTAACCCTGCGATAAACAAGCTCATAGTAAAACCTATTCCACAGGCGAAGGCGACGCCGAGGATCTGGGGCCAGTCGCATCATTTGGCAGCTGCGCCCATCGAAGCGCCACAGCGAGGCCGACAAAGAGCAAAATTCCGGGCTACTCTCGGTAATCTCCACGTCGAGTTCTTGCGAACTAATTGATGATCCCCAATGAGGTTCCACTCCATTTACATCCAGCTCTGGACTCGAAGTAGATAGTGTCGCTCAGCGTGGCCAATAGAGATAGCCTGCGGACCTCCTAGGTGATCTTGTGCATCGTTTAGTTGCAGGAAAGTCGTGACAGAACCGGAAGCAGACGCATAGAATTTGTGCGAATACGCGCCCGTACAATCCCGACATGGATTTTTAAACCGTTATTTTCTATTTCGTCTCAGCAGGCAACGCCACATGGACGACCCCTCTCGCGACGTAAGGTCTAGCGCGTCATTATGACGACGACCGAAGCGACACGATCAAGCACCCGGCTTCGTCTGACGAGCTACTGGATGGTCGGTCTAAGTCTCTGCCTGTGTTACGCGTTTTTGCGCGACAGCGATTGGAAATCGACCAGTGAATTCCACACCATCGTGGAAGCGATTACTACTCTATTGGCCCTGACTGTTGGGGCCATGGCTCTAGTCCGTTTTTATGCAAAAAAGAACAACACCTTCCTGTTCATCGGTACTGGATTCTTAGGTACGGCTTTTCTGGATGGCTACCATACAATCGTTACATCGAAGTTCTTTATGACCCACATGCCGTAGGAAATGCCGTCTCTCATTCCCTGGAGCTGGGTCGCTTCGCGACAGTTTCTTTCGATCCTGCTTTTTCTCAGTTGGCTTGCGTGGTTACACGAACGCCGTCATGGGGATGAAGGAAGAATCAGCGAACGGACCGTGTATCTTTTCACGGCATTCTTTACTTTAACCAACTTCCTCTTTTTCGCATTCGTCCCTCTTCCCCGAGCATATTATCCCGAACTCGTTT
>JAAXGF010000145.1 GCA_012267605.1 Alphaproteobacteria bacterium
CGAGTTGCGGAAGTCGGGGTAGTCCCCAGGCCCTAAGACAAGAATTTCAGCTGGCTGGCGCTTCCGTTTGGGGCTCTCCCGAGCCCGCCGCCGGAATCTTTACCCGGAACAACAGCGAATAGAAAATTGGTACAACACATAGGGTAAGTACGGTGCCGACCGCGAGGCCGGAGGCGATGACCGACGCCATGCCGTAGAACAACGGGTCGTTCGAAATAATCAGCGGCAGCAGGCCGAGAACAGTGGTCAAGGTGGTCATCAAAATGCGTCTGAATCTGGCCAGGGCGGCGTTGACGACGGCATCGTACGGGGCCTTGCCGGCGGCGCGTTCGATGTCGATTCGGTCGATCAGGACAATGCCGTTATTGATGATGATTCCCGCCAGGCTCAACAGCCCGAGAATGACCATGAAACCAAAGGGCGCCTGCATGGTGAGAAGGCCCATGACGGCGCCGATGAAGGTGAGTGGAATGGTGATGAGGATGATGATCGGGCGGCGGAAGGAATTGAACTGCCATACCAGAAGCGTGACGATGAGGGCGAAGCAAATCGGCATATTTTTCGCCAAGCGTTCTTGGGCCTCGACGGAATTTTCCAGTTCCCCGCCCATCTCCCAGCGGTACCCTGGCGGCAAATCGAGAGTGTCGATTGATGGCCTCAGCTCGTCGACCAATTGGCTGGCCTTCAAGAATTGGTGCTTGGCGCTGACGGTAATGGTCCGCTCCTGGTCCCGGCGTTTTATGCGGCTGAATTCCCATATCGGCGTGAAGTCGGCGATCTGCGACAACGGAACGTTCGTCTGGTTTAGGGTCGAATAGATATTTATGAAAGGGAGATGGGAGAGATTACCTCGTTCGGACTCAATCGCGCGAACGACGATCGGGATAACCCGGTCGCCCTCCCGGTAGTCGGTTACTTCCGCGCCGTCGATAAATGCGTTCAATGAATCGGCTACCTCCTCGGAGGTGATCCCGGCGCGGCGCGCGCGTGCTTGATCCACGTCCACACGGATCTTGACGACGGGGTTTTCCCAATCGTGCCGAACGTCCACCGTCCCGGGAATAGACCTAAGCCCGGCCAGCAAGTGTTCGGCCTTTTCTACCAGGACATCGGCGTCGGGTCCGCTGATACGAACCTCGACCAAGCCGGTTTCCGAGGCTCCAAGCCACATGGCCATGACACGACCGCGCACGCCGGGGGATTGGTCGAGCAGCCTTTGGCGCACCCGGCCAACCATCTCGGGAACTGACTCGCTGGAATGGGTATTGACGATCATGAAGCTCGAGGTGGGGGTCTGGGTCGATGGGCGACAAGGACAAAAAGAAGCGCGGCCCGCCGCTGCCCACGTAGGCAATCGTGCCGCTGACCTCGGGATTGACCGCCTCGTCCCCCAGCCAGTCGCCGAGTCCTTCGACCACCCTTGCCGTCTCGGTGACATGAGTTCCGGCGGGCATGTCGAGATAGACCAAAAACTGATTGCGGTCACTGGCTGGAAAGAATTCTTGAATGACAAATTGAAAGGCAAAACCGGCCAAGGCCATGAAACCCGTGATCAACCCCAGCACCACGATCCGAAGTCGCAACGCATTCTCAAGAAAGCCACGGTAGAGGCGGTAAAAACGGTCGTCATAGGGGTTGGCGTGCGATTCCTCGCGCGGCCTCACTTTCATAAATCAGAAGCACATGAGCGGCGTCATGTACATGGCGAGGAACCATGACGCGAGCAAAACGATCATCAGAACCTGACCGAGAGACAAAGTGTATTCGCCGGTGCCACCCTCCGCGAGGGCGATTGGCATGAAGGCGAGGATCGTTGTCAAGGTCGAGGTTAACAAGGGGATCGACAGGGAATTTCCCGATTCGAGCGCCGCTGTTCGCCTATCCTGTCCCCCCTCCATACGGGTGCGAATGTCCTCGGCAACGACGATTCCGTTGTCGATCAGCATGCCCAACGCGATGATCATGCTGGCAATCGACATGCGCTGCATTTCGACGTCGAAGATCGACATCCCGACCAGGCCCAGCAGCATGGCCATGGGGACGAAGGAACCGACGATTAGCCCAGTTCGAAAACCGAGAAAAATCATCACCACCGCAAGGACAATGACAAGGGATTGATAAACGTTGTTGACCGCGCCGTTGACTGCGGTCTCCACCAAGTCGGGCTGGTAGGTGGCGTATTCCAGTACGTAGCCGATTGGCAAGGATTGCTCGATTTCCTTCATCCGGCGCGTCAGACTCTCTCCGAATGCGACCGAGTTGACTCCGTCGAGAATCGAGACGCTCAGAATGATCGCCGGGTGGCCGTTGAAATAGACGGGTGACTCGGGCGGGTCTACGTAACCTCGTGTGATGGTGACCAAATCGCGCAGCGGAGTCACTTCCTGGGTGCCGGGAATCAGTACGATCACCGATTCGATTTCCTCAACGGCGTTAAAATCGCCGGATGGCTCGATTACCACGTTTTGGCCATCGGCGTTGATCTCGCCTCCGGGCAAAATTATGTTTTGCGCACGCAAAGTCTCGATGAACACTGCGGGGCTGATGCCGAAACTCGCGAGCTTGGTATTCGACAATTCGAGGAATACCCGCTCTTCCTGAATGCCGAAGAGTTCGACCTTCCGGATATCCTCCAGGGCGTAAAGTTTGTCGCGGGTATCGCGCGCCACTTCGCGCATATCGGCCAGGGAAAATCCGTCGCTCCAAAGGGCGATCGTGGCTATCGCGGTGAGGCCGAACTCATCGTTGACGAACGGGCTTTGGGTCCCCAATGGAAGGTCAGGGGCGATATCGTCCATCTTGTTGCGCAAGTCCTGCCAAACCGGTTCGATATCCTTAACCTCGTCCTTGACCACGACATGAACAATGGACATGCCAGTTTTGGAATCGGTTTCAATCTCGTCGACTTCCCCTATCTCGCGGATTTTTTCCTCGAGTTTCCGGGTGATCAAATCCTCGACTCGCGGTGTGGACATGCCGGGAAAGGTGGCCGTGACAACCGCCTCCCGAATGACGATCGACGGGTCTTCCTGCTTGGGGTAATCCAGGAACCGGTAAATTCCCAGGGCGGCGATGCCAACCAGAAACATGATGGAAAGCCGCGAGGTGTCGAGGGAAAATTGGGTGATGCTGGGCACGCTCAATTCCGAATGAAAGGCATGAAGAACCAGATCGGCCTTGCGGCCTTTTCACCTACTAGCGTGCTAACAGCTTTACCTTTTGGCCGTCGGTCAAAAAGCTCACGCCGGCAACCGCGATAATATCGCCGGGCGCCACCCCTTGGTGGATGACAATCATATTTTCGGTGGAGCCTCTTCCGCGCACTGGGGCGCGGCTGACCGTCGAGGTTCCAGGGTCATAGACGAATACGTAGCCTTGGCGCGGTTCCTCGCCCGGGGCGATCGCCGATAGCGGGATAAGATACCCAGCGTCGGCGTTCTCCTCCTTGAGAACGAAGGTCACCTCCGCCGTCATGCCAGCCCGAACCGTACCCGGCGGGTCGAGCAGAGCCGCCTTGACCGGAAACGAATTTGCCTCGCCGGCGACCGATCCTACCTCACTCACGCGAGCTTCGGCGGTCAGTCCCTTTTCGGTGGGAAAGGCGACGGAGGCCGGCATGCCGATAGTGATTTCGGCGATCGTCGTCTCGGGGATGTTGAGGGCGACTTCCTTGGCACCGTCGGCGTTGATTTCGAACAACTTCTGGCCCGCGCGCACTTCCGCGAAGGGGCCAACTTGCTTGAGGGCGATGACGCCGCTGAACGGCGCCTTGAGAGTCGTTAGGCTGAGATCGCGCTTGGCCAAATTGACCTTCGATACGGCATAATTCACACTTGCCTTGCCGGATTCGAACGCCGAGAGCGCTTGATCATAGGCTGCCTCGCTGACCCAACCCTTCTCGAAAAGCGTTTTCTGTCGATTGAATTCCGGCCTTCGCTCCTCGTGGTTGGCCCGAGCATTTTGTAACTCGGCCTCGGCCGCTTGCAGGTTGAGTTCGTAGGGTTTGGTATCGAGTACGGCCAGCACTTGGTCCTTCGTTACCTGGTCGCCGAGATCGACACGAACCTGCTGTACGTTACCTGAAACCTGAAAACTCAGGATCGACGTATCGGTCGCCTCCACGATTCCCGAGTATTTTCGCGATTGCCCCGATGCGACTTCCGTCACCGTGATTGTCTTAAGCGCGCGAATTTGCTCGGCCACTTGTGGCGGTGGTTCTTCACACGCGGTCAGCGCGGGCAATAGAACAAACGTGGCAAAGAACGCGAACAGCGCCCGCCGGTAGACACCGACTACGCATAATTCCCAATCGGAGATTTGGAACAACATTGCGAAATACCCTGCGGTTCACGACGAAGCTCACGTGTCTAACATGATTCATTTCGGTGTCCAAGGCAACGTCGAGGATAGGGAATTCATGCCCCGATGCCGACCAATGGCACTTGGGATCGTGCCAATTTTTAATAAGGGGGAGGTCGATATTCATTAAGGCGATGAGACTCTATCAATGCGAATAATGCGAAGCGATTAATGTGAATAATGCGGTGCGATTCTGCCGGGGTCGAATTTCAATCAAAAAGTCTTGTGCCTAACCGTCCATCCTTCCGTATCTCGTGCAGACCTCTCGCAAATTCTTCGCATAGTCCTCCGAGAAACGCTTGTCGATGGACGTCGACACCTCTGGTGTGTGGCAACTGGCGGTTTATACTTACGCCATGCCCGGTATCGACGAGACGCGCTCCTTCGTTCCCTTGAACATCGCTGTTCTGACGATTTCCGATACCCGGGACGAGGCGAACGACGTTTCCGGCAAGCTGTTGTGCGAGCGGGCGGAAGGTGCCGGGCACAAGATCATCGATCGCAAGCTGGTGGGCGACGATCTTCGGGGCCTCGTCAATTGCTTGCGCGGCTGGATCGCCGAGGCGGGTGTCGACGTGGTGATCACCACCGGTGGCACCGGTGTGACCGGCCGCGACGTAACACCAGAGGCCTTCGCCGCCGTCGTCGAAAAAGAGATTCCCGGTTTCGGTGAACTATTCCGCTTGATCAGCCGGGACAAGATTGGCACCTCGACGATCCAATCGCGGGCGACGGCGGGGGTTGCCGGCGGGACCTTTCTGTTCGCTTTGCCCGGCTCGCCCGGCGCATGCCGTGATGGCTGGGACGAAATCCTTTGCCACCAGCTCGACAGCCGAACCCGGCCCTGCAATTTTGTCGAACTCTTACCCAGGCTGCGCGAGGGAAAGGCCTGATCAGCGATTCAGGTATCCGGCCGGTTGAAAATGCGTGCCGACTGTTTGGTAAGGTGCCACGATCGTTATCGTAGATTCGTTGAGACGTGATTTCCGGTGTTGAGCGCTGCTGTGCGATTGATGACGGCGCTCAAGCGGCCCCCGTCGTCAGATGAATTCGACGCATTGGTGGAGCCAAGGGGAGTCGAACCCCTGACCTCTTGAATGCCATTCAAGCGCTCTCCCAACTGAGCTATGGCCCCGGCCAACTGCGGAATGCTCGTGTGAATGTGGTCTGGCGCCACGTTATGGGCGCGGAATTAGTGAAGCAAGAAAAAATGCTGTTGTGAGTACGTGGTTCTCGACGGACAACGGGTGAATTCCAGGTGGATCGTTCTAGCTATCATCTGGCCGGCCATTACCCACCATGTCGGTCACATCGCTCTCGTCGTCAATTTCAGTCGTATCTACGAGGACGCTTTCCTCCCCTTCATCAATTAATTCTTTTCCGTCATTAATTGAATTTCGACTATCGGGTTCGTCGGTACTGCCGGCCACTGCCACTGTTTCGCCAACAGCTTCCGGTTCCGAGGGGGCTTGGCTTGGGCGAGGCGTCGGATTCCGGCGAGTTTTGGCGCCGCCGTCAGGCTCGTGGAGAGCATGGCATTTTGGACACACGACCGGCTCGCGCATCAGGTCGTAGTAGCGGCAACCACAGTTGCGGCAAAACCGCTTCGTTCCCCACTCCGGTTCGGCCAACGGAACCCTCGAAAATGAAAACTTGGCCAATGACAACTCTAGACGAACGCCTAGAAGTAATTTTCGAGGCCGTCAATTGCCACGAACTTCGGGTCGTGTCAAAGTGAAATTTATCTTGCGATCCTGGGAAAAAACGGGCAGGCGATTGGTTGCCGCGATGCGTCCCGTATGCTCGAACTTGAGTCGACCGGCGAGATGCCGTTCATTGGCCACCCGTTGAATGCCATGAATCCGTGAAACCGCTGAAAGCCCATCCCGGTTCTCCTTTATCTGGCGAAGTGCTAGTGCCTGGTGACAAATCGATCTCCCACCGGGCCTTGATGCTCGGGGGTTTGGCTGTCGGTGAGACAAGAATCTCCGGATTACTGGATAGCGCGGACGTACGCGCAACGTCCCGAGCGATGGTAGCATTGGGTGCGGAAGTGGATTGGGAAAAAGGCGACGTCTGCCATGTCCATGGGGTAGGTATCGGCGGTTGCGCGGAGCCCAACAACGTGCTCGATCTTGAAAATGCTGGCACTGCCGCGCGCCTTCTTATGGGAATTGCCGCGACCCAGCCGATCACCACTCATTTCACTGGTGACGATAGCTTGCGATCACGGCCCATGGCCAGAGTCGCGGAACCGTTGCGGCGCATGGGCGCGCGGGTTATTTCCCGGCGTGGCTGCCGGTTGCCACTTACGATAGTTGGCTGCGACCGGCCAATGCCGATCAACTACCCACTCCCGGTCCCCTCGGCACAGGTGAAATCTGCTGTACTGCTCGCCGCACTCAACACTCCGGGCGAAACCACGGTCGTCGAATCGGTCCCGTTGCGCGACCATACGGAGCGATTGTTGCGCCATTTCGGCGCCGACGTTCGGCTAGAGATTGGTCAGGGTCCGGACCGCGCCATCACCGTGGTTGGACAACCGGAATTGAGTGGATGTTCCGTTGCCGTTCCTGGTGATCCATCGTCCGCGGCTTTTCTTATTGTTGCCGGACTAGTGGTTCCCGGTTCTTCGCTCACGTTACTCAATGTCTGCGTAAACGAAACTCGCAGTGGATTGCTCACCACCCTCAATGAAATGGGCGCGGACATTGTTGAGTCGAACAAACGCGATGTCGCGGGGGAGTCGGTCGCTGACCTCCATGTCCGTGCCGGTCCCCTTGATGCGGTCGACATCCCCGCGGCCCGGGCGCCGTCAATGATTGACGAATACCCCGTGCTTGCCGTTGCTGCCGCGTGCGCACGCGGAAAAACCGTAATGCGTGGGCTTGGCGAGCTACGCGTGAAGGAAAGTGATCGATTTCTAGCGATAGCTCGCGGACTCGCGTCATGTGGGGTCGATATCACTGAAGCCGGAAATGATTTGTTGGTCGAAGGTCATGGCGGTCCGCCGCCAGGAGGCGGGCGCATCAACACCCGGCTCGATCATCGCATCGCTATGGCTTTTCTGGTC
>JAAXGF010000398.1:0-539 GCA_012267605.1 Alphaproteobacteria bacterium
GAGTTGCGGAAGTCGGGTTAGGCAAGGGACCATAATAGGGGTGAATGGGAATGGTCGCCGGAATTTCCGGGCCGCAGCGTCCACGCAATATATTGCAATCCCACCGGTAACCGGCGGGCGTACCCTTCATTTTGTTCTCGGTGAAAAACCGGCATTCGCATTGGCGCGACGCCTGGCAACTGAGCTGGCCGGCGACCTCTGGCGTGCACAAAAAAGTCTGGGCACCCGCAGGATTCGAAAGCAACGCCAAGGCCACGATGGCAATCCGCGTCGAATTCGACAAGAAAGACATATCCTACTCCACTTCGAACCGGGAATGAGGTGTGACTGCCTAGCCTACGCCCGCAACGTTAATTTTTCGTTCAGGCTACAGGCGCACCGGTAGCCCGGCCCGGCGCATATGGGATTTCGCCTCGCGGACGGTGTGGGTACCGAAATGGAAAATCGATGCGGCCAGCACGGCGTCGGCATGGCCATCGCGAACCCCGGCGACTAAGTGGTCCAATTCGCCGACACCACCCGAAGCGATCACCGGCACC
>JAAXGF010000398.1:632-15335 GCA_012267605.1 Alphaproteobacteria bacterium
CACCCGAAGCGATCACCGGCACCGGTACCGAATCCGCGACAGCGCGCGTAAACGCGATGTCGAAGCCGTCCTGGGTGCCGTCACGATCCATTGACGTCAACAGGATTTCGCCGGCGCCAAGTTCGGCAGCCTGTTGCGACCAGGCCACCGCATCGATTCCCGTGGCCCGTCGCCCACCATGGGTAAACACCTCAAATCGATCAGGTCCGGTCGCCTTGCCGTCCACGGCGACAACGATACATTGGCTTCCCACCGCCTCTGCCGCCTCGCGAATCAACGCCGGCCGCCTCACCGCCGCGGTATTGATTGCAACCTTATCGGCACCGGCCCGCAACAACGCGCGGACATCGTCCACCGAGCGCACGCCACCGCCGACGGTCAACGGCATGAAACACGCCTCGGCCGTGGCCGTGACCACCTCGTAAAGGGTTTCACGGTTGTCACTTGAGGCGGTGATATCGAGAAAACAAAGCTCGTCCGCGCCTTGGGCATCGTACACGCGCGCCTGTTCCACTGGATCGCCGGCGTCGACCAAATCGGTGAATTGTACGCCCTTGACGACACGCCCGGCGTCAACGTCCAGGCAGGGAATGACCCGAACCTTCAGCATTCACCGCCAGGCTCGAGAACCTGCAAGGCCGCCTTTACGTCGAGGCCGCCGTCGTAAAGCGCGCGGCCAACAACCACGCCCTGGACGCCACGTTCAGCCAATGGTTTGAGTGCCACCAAATCCGCTAGGGAAGCGACGCCTCCCGAGGCGATGACGGGGGTGGTCAGCGCGTCCGTGAATTCCGCTACACCGTCAAAGTTTATTCCGGTCAGCATGCCATCACGGCTAATGTCTGTGTAGACGATGGCGGCGACGCCAGCGTCCTCAAAGCGCAGTCCCAGATCGATCGCCGCGACGTCCGAGGTTTCTTGCCACCCCGATACCGCGGCGCGACCGTTCCGCGCGTCGATGCCGACCGCGATGTAACCCGGAAATTCTTTGCACGCTTCGACGACTAGCGCCGGATTGCGCACCGCAACCGTGCCCAGGATCAGCCGGGACACGCCGTGTTCCAGCCAATGCGCCATGACGGCAAGGTCACGCAGACCACCACCCAACTGGAGTGGAATGTCGACGTTGGCGGCGATTGCCGCTACGGCCTCGGCATTGACCGTTTTTCCGGCGAAAGCGCCGTTTAGATCGACCACGTGGAGCCACGGGCAACCGGCCGCCTGGAAAATTCGCGCCTGTTCCGCCGGATCATTGGAAAACACGGTGACACGGGCCATGTCGCCCCGTTCCAAACGCACGCAAGAGCCATCCTTGAGATCGATCGCGGGATAGAGAATCATTGGGTGGTACCAGCCATCTCCCCGGAAGGAGAAAGTCTAGAAGAGCCGGGGATCACTTCAGCTCTTTATAATAATAATGCCCGGCAACGAATCCCCCCTCTAGCTTTGCAAAATAGGGCATCGTGCCCCATCGCACATAGCCGCGTTTTTGGTAGAGCTGAATGGCCGCCTCCTGAGTTTCCCGCACATTCAATTTCAGGATGGAGTAACCTTGTGACTTGGCGGCATTTTCCACCGCGACCAAAAGAGCCGTGGCCAAACCGTGACCACGCGTCCATGGGGCGATGAAATGAGTGGTCAACGAGGCAGTGAATGCCCCGGCTTCATTATGCGGCGTGGGTTTCACCAATTGCACCGACCCGGCGATCGTGCCGTCAACGCGACACACGAACAGTTCGCGTTCCGGCACCACCAATACACCGCGCCAATAGGTTTCGAGCCGTTCCCTGGGGGGCACCTGAATCCAGGTAAAGCCAATACCATCGATGATCGCCGCATCAGTAGCGTCGCACAGGTCGTCTAGATCGGAACCGAAAAATCCGGTTAAACGCTCGACGGTCTTCGTGCTCACGGTTGCCAGCGTAAGAAATTGCCGATGAATTGGAGACCCGCCGCCTGGCTTTTCTCCGGATGAAATTGCACGCCGGCGCGATTGTCTTTGGCCAACACGGCCGTTATTGACTCGCCGTAATCGGTGGTCGCGACAATGTCGCGGGGGTCAGTGCAACGCATTTGGTAACCGTGCACAAAGTACATATGTTCACCATTGGCGATACCGGCCATCAAGGGATGCGCGGGTTCTGCGAGCTGCAATTCGTTCCAACCCATGTGTGGCACCTTGCGGCCGTTGGCCGCCAGCGCGACGACATCGCCCTCCACCCAATCGAATCCCTGGTGTTCCCCGTGTTCATGCCCACGGCTCGCCATCAGCTGCATGCCGACACAAATTCCGAGAAACGGTTTACCGCTGGCAGCGAATCGCTTGAGCGGCCTCCAAAGTCCTCTTGCTTCCAACATGCGCCGGCAATCGGAGAATGCGCCTACCCCGGTAAGGACGACATGGCTCGCATCGGCCAAAGCTTCCGCCTGGTCGCTGACGGTAACCGTTAGCCCACCGCCGACGGAGGCCGCGGCGCGCTCGAACGCTTTGGCGACCGAGTGCACATTGCCCGAACCATAATCGACAACGACTACGCTCACGGTACTGTTGCTTCGGGTTGTTGACTGGTCGTTTCCGTTCGCCGACTCATCAATGCCCGCTGAAAATATCGCCGTTCCGCAGCCAACATATCCTTGCCAACCACGATGTCCGCGAGTGCGAAACCGCGCCGTGCTAAACCAGCACGCCGCCAATCATTGGCACTGAAACCGACGTAGGCGGCAAAAGCGACAGCCACCGGGAGCTGCATCGACAAGCCGAAGCCAAGCGCGTCGCCAACCAGGCTGATCGCCACCTGGGCCGCGATCAGTATGATCACCCAGCGCCAGAGGCGTCGGTAGAGTGCCCAAAGGATAGGTATCAGCGCTGCTGGCCAGCAAAATCCTTCTTTGATCAAAACGGCCTCGCCATCTGGAGCCGGCGAATAGGGCTTGATGTGAACGGTGAAAATTCGCATAGTCATCAGGTCACTCCCCCGCCGCCGTCCAACACACCCTTGGTGGACGGAACGCTAGCGGAAGCCCGTGGATCGATTTCAACCGCTTGGCGAAGAGCACGCGCCAGTCCCTTGTAACAACTTTCGACGATATGGTGATTGTTTTCGCCGTAAAGGTTTTCGACGTGAAGGTTGACCCCTGCGTGCTGGGCAAAGGCCTGAAACCATTCCTTGAACAACTCGGTATCCATATCGCCCAATTTCGGCCGGCTAAACGCGACTTTCCAAATCAAATAGGGGCGGTTCGACGCATCCACCGCGACGCGGGTGCAGGTCTCGTCCATCGGGATGGTCGCCGTGCCATAACGCGTGATTCCCGTTCTGTCACCCAGGGCCTGCGATATGGCCTGCCCGATGACAATTCCCGTGTCCTCTGTAGTGTGGTGATAGTCGATGTGCAGATCCCCATCCGCGCTGAGCTCGATATCGATCAAACTATGCCGCGACAATTGCTCCAACATATGATCAAGAAAACCGATACCACTGGCAATTCGATAGATTCCGGCACCGTCGAGATTAACGGTCGCGGAGACCTTGGTTTCCTTTGTGACCCGATCGATTGTTGCTTGACGCATGGCCGTCGCCCAATTCGCATTTTCCCCGTGGACGGGGGCGGGGGAACTTCGCCGCGCGAATTCGGGCATGGCTTTACACGACCGATCCAGTTATCGCGGCGGAATGACGCGACCTTTTATCAGGAATTCACAAATCCGCAAAGGCCGGCGGCGGATTTTGGAAGACATGCGATGGGCAGCACATGCGAACCGAACTCCTAATCAGGCAAAATCAGCGTACCGGATTCGCCGCGCAGCGCTCGGCTGATATTGGCGGGGTTCGTTATCAACCCTTGTTTGCCGCCGTTTTCGAGGAAACCAATCAATGCTTCGACCTTCGGCGCCATACTGCCGGCGGCAAAATGGCCCTGCGCCAAGTAACGCTTGGCTTCGCTCAAGCTCATACGGTCGAGCCAACGCTCCTCTGGGAGATTAAAGTTGATCGCCACCTGGTCCACGGCGGTTGACAACAAGAACAAATCCGCCCCTACGTCCTGGGCCAGCAAACCCGATGCAAAATCTTTGTCGATTACGGCCTCTACCCCCTGCAAATCACCCGCCTCATCCGCCACCACCGGAATTCCCCCGCCGCCGCAGGCGATGACGATAAATCCGGCACGCGCCAAACAGGCGATTTCGTCCAACTCGACGATTGCCTTCGGAAATGGTGACGGCACCACGCGACGCCAGCCGCGGCCTGCGTCCTCGCGAATCGTCCAGCCATGTCGTTCGGCGCGGCGGCGTGCTGTTGCCTCGTCCATGTGCGACCCAATAGGCTTGGTCGGTTCATCAAAGGCAGGATCATCCGGGTCGACGACAACCTGAGTTACAACGGCGATGGCTCGGCGATGCAAATCCCGACGGCGAAACTCGTTGTGCAGGGCGCGCTGAAACATGTAACCGATAGCGCCTTGGGTATCGGCACCTGCATAATCCATTGGCACCGGGGCCAACTCCTCAATGGCCAATTCCGATCGCCGTAAAATGAAGCCCACTTGCGGGCCATTGCCGTGGGTCAAAATGACGTTCCACCCGGCAACGACCATTTCAGCGACGTAGTGGGACGAAGTGGCCGCGGCCTGATACTGGTCGGGAATCGATTTCCTGGTCTCATCGGCGATGAGGGAATTGCCACCAACAGCGACGACGGCGATCCTGCCGGCCGACGTCATGACCTCAGGATGCGCGGATGTTGGCGAGGGCGGAAACGGCCTGAACGAAACAGGCCAAAGGTGCGCGGGTTATGCCGGCGCCGACTTGCCCAACCCCGGCCTTTCGATGAGCGATTCCCGTGTTGATTATCGGTTCCAGGCGGCAATCGACGACCTTGCGTGCATCAATTCCAGACGGCGTGCCGGCGAACCCCAGGGTCGGAAGGGTGAAGGCAGTGTTCGGACCGTGGGTGATCGCCGCCATGGCACGGGTGTTGGCCACCGCCTCGGCCGGCGAGCCACCGACGAATTGAACGATCGCCGGCGCGGCGGCCATGGCGAAACCGCCGAGCCCGGCGGTCTCGGCGATGGCGCTATCACCGAGATCTAGTGCGCAATCAGATACGTCGTAGCCTGGGAACAACAAGCCATCGACCATCGGTGCCGGCGCCTTGAACCAACGCCCACTGGTGCCGCTAGTTCGGATGCCGAATTCCACCCCATTACGGGCCATGGCCGTTACCAAGCTGCTGTCAGCGACGCCGTGGGCGGCATCCAACATCGACTTGCAAGCCGCCATCGACAAATTGAGGAAAAAATGATCGTTACCGGCGATAAATTCGCTTACAGCTGTGGCATCTTCACATACCACCTTTTCGCAAAGAAACCCTGGCAGCAATCGCTTGAGCAACAGCCCGGAAGCGGCGGCGTTTCGGTTGTGAAGTTCGTCTCCCATGTGCAGCGCTTGTGCCATCAAGGGCTTGATCTCCAGGCCACCGATGTGCGCTAGCGCTGTATTTAGGGTCGGCGCCAGAGTATCGGCCATCCATCTGAGACGGTCGATCGTCTCGGGATCATGGGCGCCAAACCGCAGGACCTTGCCCAGACCTTCGTTGAGATTGCTGTACGCCCGGTTTCCCTGCGCATCGTTACGGACTACCCACACTGGCATCGACGGACTGATAACCCCCGCCATGGGTCCTACCGCGTTACAATGCTGGCAGGGTCCATATGGAATTTCACCGCTCGCCGCGAGGGCCAGTGCGTCTTTGCGAGATTCGGCCCAGCCCTCGAAGAGGATGGCGCCGACGATCGCGCCCTTCATAGGTCCACACATGTCGTCCCAGCCGATGGGCGGCCCGGCGTGAAGAATCATACGAGGCGCCATGCCGGGAAGCACATCGCCCGCGATCTCGACACCTTCCAGCACCGGTCGCGACGACGTGAAGAGCTCGAACGCCTTGCCGTTGGCCGCATCGATCTTTGGGTCGTTGACCAGCTTCGCGAGCGTCATCCCGGCTTTGGCGTTTCCCCCTGCTGGCGGCTGCCAATCGACGGCGACGACCGGCGCACCGTTCGCTCGCACGGATTCAGCGAAGGCCGGCAAACCCACGCTGACCACTTGGAGTTCCTGGTCAAATAGTTTCGTCATAGAAAGCGCGCCAACGTCATCCAACTGTCGCGCGCTCAATGACCGAAGCGGCCAGGCGCACTGCTTGGGCATTGCTATTGGCCAACAATACCTTGGCTTGGCGCAACGCCGCTTCCTGTCGGGCAAGATTCTGGGGGTCGTTCTCCGTGCCGCAAACCGAAGCAACGAACACGACGTTTCTGCCAACCTTGTCCGCGTTACCCATCGCCTTCCAAAGCACGGGCACCATTTCTTCGACGGGGTCGTCGTGAGCGCCGTACCCCAATACAACATCAAACAAGATCACACCGACATCCGGATCCGCCGATTCCTCCAGCAGACGCTCGTTGCGCAAGCGGTGGTCGATTATCGGGTGCGGTCGACCCCTGGTGAACTCATCATCGCCAAGATCGATGAGCGTATGCCCGCGACTTTGCCACGGATTAGTGAGCCGGCAATGTTCACGCAAGGGCGTGTTCGAATATACGGTCCCCAATTTCGTGCCAAGAATCTGAAGAGCCTCGAAACAGAAGGTTCCACCGCTATATAGGCCACGTATGTAGCGTTGGCGGGTAGTAAGCCGGCGGGCCGCATCGACAGCTTCGGCGGGGACGCTCTCCGCCGCGAGTTCCAGGTCAGGTTCAGTGCCACTCGCGAGCGCCACGGCGGTGGTGGCCGCATCTTCGAGCGTACGTGCCCAATGAATGTGTTGCCGTCCCTCAACAACCCCTTTCGCCATGGGCTGGGAACCGATGAAATTTACGACCGTCGGTTTGTCAGCACGGGCCGCGACATCGACGACATGATCGGCGATTTCGGGTGCTGGTGGCTTGGAGATGAGGACTATGATCTTGGTTTCATCATCCGCCTCCAGCGCTCGCAGTCCGTGCAGCATCGTAATGCCGCCAATATGTTCATCTAAATCATGGCCGCCGGTGCCAATTGCCTGTGTGATGCCCTGGCCGAGGCGGTCGATCAAACAGGTTACTTGCTGCAAGCCAGTGCCAGACGCAGCGACCACTCCGATTGGGCCTCGCCGGACAAAGTTGGCAAAGCCGAGCGGTACACCGTTGACGATGGCGGTTCCGCAGTCTGGCCCCATAACCAATAGGTCGTGGTCGCGGGCAAAGCGCTTGAGCATGAGTTCGTCAGCGAGATCTACGTTGTCGCTAAACACCATTGCGTTGAGGCCAAGCCGCAGCGCCTTCAGCGTTTCGGCGGCCGCGTATTCGCCGGGCGTAGAAATCAACGCCAAATTCGCCTCAGCCATCTGGTCCAAGGCCATTTCGATGCCACGCGGCGGTGTAAGCTCCACATTGTCACCCGTTTCGCCACTCACTTTCCGATCTAGACTTGCCTCCGCAATGTCCATTGCTTCGGCGACCGCGTCCGCGTCTCCTCGAATCACGACGAGAAGCTCATTCGGCACCGGCTCTATACCGCTCAGCAATCCGGCGTCGGCGATGAGCTTCAAATTTCCCTCGGTAGCCATCACGGCGGACGCTTCATCGACTCCCGGGACCTTGCATAAGGTAGCCGACAGCTGCATCAAAGAGACCGAATCATGATATTGATCGACAAATTTCTTATGCACTATAGTGGTTTCGTCCGACATTATGTCGATCCGCGCAATGTTGGACGATCCAATGGTCGGTACCAATAAGCCATACCCGCCAATAAACCCAAGCCGGCACAGCGTCCAGAGGTCGCGCCCATCTCGGTAATCCGGTGCAACTTGGGCCGGACACTGTCCGTTCCGCTGCCCGCAGAGATTGCCGCCGCGAGATCGACCAGGGGTTGGGCTACCAGGCCTTCCGCTGCCGCGACGAGAAACGCGTGGCTGACCGCAACCGTACGTCGCGCCACCGAAACGATGTCGCGCGCGACATCGGCGAGAAACACACGCCGGTCAGGCGCATCTCCGCAAGCGCTCCACAAGCCGCCCAAAAGACCAACGAGAAAGTCGTCGCCCGCCGGTGTCAATCCGGGGCCAACGCCGATCAACTCCCGTGCGGTATGGGCAATGCGTGTCATCCGCCGCGCACCCGCGACCGGAAAGCGGACCCCTGGGGAGCAACCAAGCCCGCGCCGTGCCACTCGCCATGCCCGTCGCACTTCGGGCCGCGCGAGGTCCGCGCGAAGTTGCGCCAGCGCAACTTTCCACACTGTGGATGGCCGTAAATCAATAGCGATTGCCGCACCATGTACCCGTAGGATACCACCGCGACAAGCCATTCGTCGGGCAGCGCCGACATAATCTTGAAAGGAAAATCCGTCGGGGACCGCGACCCGAACACTCCACGGTGCATTGGGTAGATCGGCGGTAAGCAAACAAAACCACGCCCCATTGTCGGTACGGATATTCACGGCCTGGCGAAACACGCTGTCGACAGTGCCGGAAAAGCTTTCTTCGCAGACGTTCTCAGCCCTCGTCAATGCCTGAAGTCGCATATACCTAATTTTCCTCTACCGACGATGCGCTCCTTAAGGCGCTGATCGCCGCGCTCGAGTCTGAAACCCAGCCCAGAATTCCGCCCTGGGCCGTGATCATCGCCAATCCAGCACGTTGAAATTCGGGAAGATACGAGCCTACGCAATCGGAGAGCACGACGCATTCGTAGCCGCGATCGTTGGCCTGGCGCACCGTCGAGTGCACGCATACCTCGGTGGTCACACCACAAACGATGAGAGTTTTGATTCCATGATTTCGAAGCATGAGATCAAGATCTGTCTCGTAAAACGAGCCCTTGCCTGATTTGTCGATGATTGGTTCGCCTGGGAAGGGCGATAATTCCGGAATTATTTCATGTCCCTGTTCGCCGCGCACCAGCACACGACCCATAGGCCCTTTGTCGCCGATGCCAACGGCAAGCCGGCCGCGCGAAAGCTTGGTGGGCGGCGCGTCGCTGAGATCAGGGCGATGCCCTTCGCGGGTATGGATGACCAATAGTCCCATTGCCCGGGCGGTCTCCAACACCTTTTGGCAAGGCGCGACCGCCGAGCGGAGCAGGGATACGTCGTTACCCAGCATTTCGCCGAATCCGCCGGATTGGAGAAAATCGCGCTGCATGTCGATGATGAGCAACGCCGTGGCATTCGGCTGGAACGCCAACGGATAGGGCTCCGCCATTATTACGCGTTCCGCCATCTCGTTCTCCCGACCCATAGTTTTTCCCTGGTTTCGTTTTGGGTCCTCGTGCTGGGCCGCGGGATTATGGAACGGTTGACCCACCCCTGTGAAGGCCCCTCGTCAGGTAGGCTCGGCGACGGATGACAAGTAAGATTTGCGGGTGTGCACCGGTCTCGCGCCGACTGGTCAGAACAATGGGCATTTGCTAGGGTCCGGCGGCGGTGAAAACGGTTCTCTCGTGTGAGTATTCCCGATTATCGGACGCGGAAATGGAGCGACGGCTATGTCCCGGTACAACGCCAAGGAAATCGAGAGTAAGTGGCAGGCTGCCTGGGAGCGGAACGGCAGTTTTCGCGTTTCCGACGATGAAAGTCGCGAAAAATATTATGTGCTCGAGATGTTTCCTTATCCGTCGGGCCGTATCCACATGGGACACGTCCGCAACTATACGCTCGGCGACGTGGTCGCACGGTACAAACGTGCTCGAGGGTTCAGTGTCCTACACCCGATGGGCTGGGATGCCTTCGGTATGCCAGCGGAAAACGCGGCCATCGAGAACAAAGTCCACCCCGCCTCGTGGACCGAAACGAATATCGGGACCATGCGGCGCCAGCTCAAGCAGATGGGATTGTCCTACGACTGGTCACGGGAATTGGCGACGTGTGAGCCCGAATATTACCGACACGAACAGGAGATGTTTCTCTCGTTCCTTGAGCACGGCTTGGCGTATCGCAAGGAATCCTGGGTTAACTGGGATCCTGTGGACCACACGGTTTTGGCTAACGAACAGGTTATCGATGGGCGGGGTTGGCGATCAGGCGCACCGGTGGAAAAACAGAAACTGCCTCAGTGGTTCTTACGAATCACGAATTACGCCGACGAGCTGCTCAAAGGACTGCCGTCGTTGGACCGATGGCCGGACCGGGTGCGACGAATGCAAGAAAATTGGATCGGCCGTTCTGAAGGGCTGCGCATTTTTTTCGAACTCAAGGGGCGCAGCGATCGGCTAGAAGTCTTTACGACCCGCGCCGATACAATTTTCGGCGCAAGTTTTTGTGCCATTTCGCCCAACCATCCATTGGCCGAGGCCGTGGCCAGTGAATCGCCGAAATTCGCCGCTTTCCTGGAGGAATGCAACCGCCAGGGCACCGCTGAGGCGGACCTAGAAAGGGGCGAAAAGAGGGGAATCGAAACTGGGTTATTCGCCGAGCACCCGTTTGTTGCCGGATGGGAATTGCCAGTCTTCGTCGCCAATTTTGTCCTTATGGAGTACGGCTCGGGCGCTGTTTTCGGTTGTCCTGCCCATGACCAACGGGACCTAGAATTCGCTCGCGTCCATGGTTTGCCCGTTCGGCCTGTGATAGCGCCAGCAGGCGTGGCGGCTGGCGACGTGGAGATTCGCGATGAAGCGTTTACCGGAGATGGTGTAGCGGTGAATTCGGACTTTCTGGATGGCCTGACCGTGGCGGAGGCCAAGCGGGAGGTAGCCAACCGTTTGCAGTCGGTCGGCGGTGGTGAAACGGTAACCGTTTTTCGCCTTCGCGACTGGGGCGTTTCCCGCCAAAGGTATTGGGGTTGCCCTATTCCGGTCATTAATTGCCCTGAATGTGGAGTGGTGCCGGTGCCGCGCGCAGACCTTCCCGTCCGGCTGCCCGAGGACGTTGTGTGGGATAAACCGGGAAACCCCTTGGCGCGGCATGGGAGTTGGAAACATGTGACGTGCCCAAAATGCGGTGCGGCAGCAGAACGGGAATGCGATACATTCGACACCTTTTTTGAATCGTCATGGTATTTCGCGCGATTCACGTGCAGCCAGTCGGAGAAAGCGCTGGATTCAAAGGCCGTGGCGTATTGGCTACCGGTTGACCAATACATCGGCGGGATTGAGCACGCGATTCTCCACCTGCTGTACTCGCGGTTTTTTACCCGAGCCCTGCGCGACTGCGGATACCTGTGCTTCGACGAGCCGTTTTCCGGACTTCTGACACAAGGAATGGTCTGCCATCAAACCTACCGTACTGTGGATGGCCGCTGGCTATTCCCCGATCAGGTTCGCATCCTGGACGGGCGTCAGGTGACCGTCGAAAACGGCGAGAGCGTGATTGTCGGACGGTCCGAGAAAATGAGCAAGGCGCGGAAGAACGTGGTCGATCCAGAGACGATTATTCGAGACTATGGCGCGGATACCGCCCGTCTCTTCATGCTTTCAGATAGTCCGCCCGAACGCGATGTCGAGTGGACCGACGCGGGCGTCGAAGGCGCTTGGCGCTTTGCAAACCGGCTGTGGCGCTTGGTGGCGGAGACACCACCGCCTGCCGAGACACCTATGTCCGCCATTTCAGCGGCGGCGCTTGAGACGCGTCGAGCCACACACCGCACAATCGCGGCGGTGACAGCCGATCTGGAAAAATTCCATTTTAACCGGGCGGTGGCGCGGGTGCGTGAGTTAACCAACGTATTGGCGGAACTCGATTCAGGCGAGGCGGGGGCGAATGTCGTATTGCGAGAAGGATTGGAAGTCGTCGTGCGGTTGCTTGGACCAATGATTCCGCACCTCGCCGAGGAACTGTGGTGTTGTCTCGGCCATAGGGAAATGTTGGTAGATACACCTTGGCCCGAGGGGGACGAGGAATTGATAGCGGAGAAGACGGTGACAGTAGCGCTACAGGTCAACGGACGCTTGCGCGGGACGCTGGAGCTGCCCAAGGACACTGGCCGGCAGGAGACGGAGACGGCTGCGTTGGCGGAAGCAGCTGTGATTCGAGCCATTGGCGGCAAAACTGTGCGCAAAGTTATCGTTGTGCCCAATCGGATCGTAAACGTTGTCGTGTAGGACAATTGTCATACTTTTTTTCTTGGTCGGCTTGGCTGGTTGTGGATTTCGGCCACTGTACGGAACTGGCGGATCATTGGCGAAGAGCGAGCTGGCGTCGATCGAGGTGGCCCCCATTCCGGATCGACTGGGCCAGGTTCTACGCCACGACCTGCTGGATAGACTCACCCCATTCGGCGAACCTGAACGCCCTCGATACCGTCTCGAGGTCACATTGTCGGAAAGGTCGCGGGAATTGGCAATTCAGCAGAATTCAGAAGCGACCAGAGTCAATCTGCGCCTGTCAGCCACTTTCTCACTGTTAGACGTAAACAGTGGAAACGAAATTTTTCGCGGCGTAACGCGGTCGATCGGCAGCTATAATGTGATCGATTCGGACTACGCTAACGTCGTAGCGGCCAAGGACACCGCTCGGCGGGCCGCACGGGAAATCAGCGAGAATATCCGAATCCAAATTGCCAGGTTTCTCGCCGAGCGCTAAGCTCTGCGATGCGATAGAAATCACCGTCCGGGCTATAGATTGCGTCGACCGACATCCATATTGGCGCGGTGAACCGGTCCAGGATCGAGAATTGTTGAATTTTTGCCAATGAAAAGGCTTTTTCGGTGAAGCTCACGTCGGGCCGAGTGGACGATTTTATTCGTAAGCCGCCTTGCGGCGTGAACGCATTCCTGCTCTATGGACCGGATTCGGGATTGGTTCGTGAACGCGCGGAATTCCTGGCAGGCATCATTGTGGACGACCCCAGCGATCCGTTTCGAGTTGCCAACCTGTCGAGCTCAAACCTCAAGGAGGAACCTGCATGTCTTGCGGATGAGGCCCGGGCACTATGTTTAACCGGTGAACGGCGTTTGATCAGGGTACAGGGCGTGGGGAGCGGCACAGAAACTGCATTCAAACGATATTTTGCCTCACTGGGGGGCGACGCCGCGGTAATTGTCGAGGCCGGTGAATTGAGCAGCCGGTCAGCAATTCGTAAGCTTTTCGAAGGTTCGTCCGCGAGTGCCGCACTGCCCTGCTATCAGGATGACTCCCGCACGCTTTCAGCATTGATCATCGGGGACTTACGTAAACATGGAATAGCAGTAAGTGAAGCCGCCGTTGCCTATTTGGAATCGGTGCTCGGTGCGGACCGTGCACTGACTCGCCGTGAGTTGGAGAAGCTGGCCGTATACATGGGCGGAACAGGAACCGTCAATGAACAAGACGCCCGTGCTTGCATTGGCGACGCTGCAACGATAACCCTCGACGGTATCGCCATTGCCGCTGGTGATGGGAATTATGCTGCCCTAGACAAAAGTATAGCTCGAGCGTGGGCGGAGGGGATCGCTCCAGTGGCGATATTGCGTGCAATGGGGCGACACCTTGCAAAGCTACACCGGCTATCAGCGGATGAACCTGCGGGCGATACACTCAAGAAGTTCCGGCCCCCGCTACATTTTTCCTTGCGCGACGCCTTAACGCGCCAAATCCGCAAATGGCCTCGGGACCGGGTGGGTTGGGCGGTGAACGCCGTCAACGCCGGCGAGATCGCCTGCAAACGCACAGGGGCGCCAGCCCAAGCACTGTGCCAAAGAACGTTGATGCGGATTGCCAGCGCCTCACAATGGCGTAATTCGCCGACCGAATTTGGTTGAGGGGGGCTTTAACTGGATTTCTTAGAGAAAAGGATGGAAGCGGGGGATCAAACGCGTCCGCAAAGGTGCTCTCCATTATTTATCCCGAATCGAGACGCCTAGCTGGTCCGACGTCGGTCGCCGAGACCGCGAAGGACGTCGTCCAAATCTTCGACCGTGCGGTAGTGAATTCGCAGTTCCCCACCGGGTCCACGGTGGTGGATCCGGACGGCAAGCCCCAAGCGATCAGACAAGCGTCGCTCGAGGTCCCGGGTGTCGACGTCGCGCGTTGCCAGGCTGGCTGGCTGGCGTGGGTTCTTGCTCGCGGCCTTGCGTTTGGCTAACCGTTCAGCTTGACGCACGTTTAACCCGCGCGCCGCGATTTCCCTAGCCACCTCTGCAGGATCGGCCGCCCCAAGGGCCGCGCGGGCATGACCGGCGGTAAGATTTCCGGCCTCCAACATCACCTTAACCTCTTCTGGAAGGGTCAGCAGCCTGAGAACGTTGGCGACGTGGCTTCGGCTGCGCCCGACGACCTTGGCCAAATCTTCTTGGGTATGGTGATATTCGTCAATCAAGCGCTGATACCCAGTGGCTTCTTCGAGGGGCATAAGATCCTGACGCTGCATGTTCTCTACAAGCGCGATTTCAAGGGCTTCCTGATCTGACAAGGCGCGCACCACTACAGGAACGTCGTGGAGTTGAGCAATTTGTGCAGCACGCCACCGCCGCTCACCGGCGATGATCTCGTAATTGCCGGCAATCTCGGCATCTGGGCGTACCACGATTGGCTGGAGAAACCCGCGTTCGCGGATCGACGATGCGAGAGACTGAAGGTCCTCATCGACGAAAACCCGGCGGGGTTGACGAGGATTTGGGCGCAGAAATTCGATTGGTACCCGGGCGGGTGCATCGCCCGCGGCAACGTGGTCATTCATGTCGCCAAGAAGCGCCGACAAGCCCTTGGCCAAGCGGCGGGGCCGCTTATCGGTATCAGTCATGACCCTACAC